>CAZYTI010000313.1:0-5750 GCA_964650065.1 uncultured bacterium | reverse complement strand
TTTAATTCTCTATCCTCTCTGTGTCCTCTGTGGTTTCATGTTTTTCTCTCCTTTTTCATAAAACTTTTGACACTACCTTTTGGATGATTCGAGTGAGAACATTCTACTCTAAAGGTTGTTTCAGAACCTCTTTGAGTCGTCTCCCTGCTTTGAAATGGGTCTTCCGGCGGTCAGGGACATAAATAATTTCTCCTGTCTTGGGATTTCTCGCTTTGGGCTTTGGTTTCGTTTTCTTGACTTCAAAAACACCGAAATCTCTGATTTCAATCCTGACTTCCGGATCGGCCTCAGACATCAGTAGTCTCAGTGTGGTAAAAAGTGCATCTACAGTCTTCTCTGTAAAATGGATCTTTTCCCCTGTCAATTGTGCGGTTCTCTTTGCGACATCTCTTTTGGTGATTGTGGGTACTTTCGTCATGGTGAACTCCTTTACTGTTATGTTTACAGCAAATTGAATGCAATTCCACCCGATCTGATTTTCTTGAAAAAATTCAAAATAAAATTTGCTATCCTTTTCAAAACCATCACTGTTCGAAATCTTAAGTACTGTATTATTATTGAATGAGTGGTCGTCCTTTCATTTGGTTAGCACGAATCCTATCTTCCTCATTGATCCGGTTATTCAGCGTGTCGATGAGTGCCCTGTCCCCTATCTGTTCAGCTACCCAGAGATATCTATGGCGTGTTGGATGATTCAAGCTTAGATAAGCCATATAGGCTTTAAAATAGCCTTTCGCGATGTTCTCCCTGTCATGAGGAGTGAGTTCTCCTGTGCGACCCTCGAGAAACGGAATGAAAATGGTTTGTCCAACTTCAATGAAATCTGGATTTGGTATCGACGAAGAATTTGCCTGTAAAATATACGGCCAAAAATAAGCATTGTCATAATATCGGTCAGAGAGAAACCATAATCGATCTCCCCTGGTTATTTTAAAATTGACTCCAGGAATCGCACTTGACCTCGTTATGGAAATCTCAGATTCGGATGCAGACTGGGGTCCGATACGATTTGTTTCTTTTAAATCAGTTTTCAACGTCATATTATCTTGGGATCGTTGTCGATATCTCGGCCATATCCAGAATAGAAGGAAAATGACAATGGCAATGGAGAATAGAATAGTCCAGAAATAGGTCAGCTTGTTTCGTTGTGTACCGTTGTTTATAGCCCGTTCACGAGGTTCCGTCTCGTTTGTTTTGATAATTTGAATTCCGATCTCTTCAGAATCATCCGAATTGAGAATAGGCACAGACGAGAGTGAATCATGGCTCATGAAATGGCGTAATGTCGATTCAGGCATGAAATGAACATGTGTCTGAGGAAAATAATCTAACTTCTCGAAGAATTCGGATTGTGATGGTTTTGGTGTTTCTGACTCACCAATCTCAAACTGTCCCAATCCCTTAATTTCTATTTGTCCATCATTTTCAAGCCCGGCCCTGATGGTATTCACATGTTCCTTGATTAGTGAGAGGATTTTCTGTTTGGGGGCTCCTGTATTTTCGGTTACCGTCTCTAAGAGATCCGTATAGGTAATCCTACCCATCATTTATCGTTCCATCACTTTTTTGTAATCTGCTTTTGACTCTCAGGTTCATAAAGAAAAACAAGATCATACGACATGAATACATTTAAGGTTTGGATGACCGCATTTTGACAATCATGTAAACGTACTGGTAGTGTATGTTATATGTATTATAATAGATTATCTCAAATAAATCAAGGAAAAACTTATCATTTTATTACTCGTTATTCTTTCAATTTTAATAAAAAAAATGAAAACATATTTGTACTTTTTCCGTATGCTTACTTAAGGATAATAGGGTAAAGGAACGGGAGAATACCCTATTTGTGAGTTACTATGTTATGGAGGGAGTCATGAGTTTGAAAGAGATACTGGCAAAACTGGCGGGCGACAAGGAGCCTGTTTTATTGAATGATGGAGATCAAGATTGGGAAGCTTGTGAGCTCTTAGAAAACCTTTCCGAGCCCAGACTGAAAGCGAATGCCCATATTCAAGCGGGTATGTATATCGCTGAAATCGATCCCAAAGGATATCTTGGACGCATTCTTTACAGAGTGAAAGAGAAAGCATAGTCATCATCCTCCTCTCTAAATAATCGGTTGACTTTCAACCCACAAATAAACGAAGATACAAATAAACGCAAGGCCCAACGAAGAGCGGACTGTCGAATCGATCCAAGAAACCTCCATGTCCCGGAAGTATATTGGAAGAGTCCTTTACTCCCGCATCCCGCTTAAATAAGGACTCCAGGAGATCACTGAGCTGACCCACAAAACCAATGATGCAGCCAATGATTAGACTGTCAATAACTGAAATGGCGGGAACCAGTAAAAATCTTATACCAATCGATGCCAAAATACCGGTTATGAATCCTGCAGCGGCACCTTCCCAGGTTTTTTTCGGACTCACTCTCTTGAATAAAGTATGCTTACCGAATCTTGCTCCGAGTAAATACGCAAATGTATCACATATCCAAATAGTCGAAAAAATGAGAATCACCAACCATCCACCATCACGATAATCGATATCTGTAATGGCAGGCAGTTCTCGAATAAGAATGAAAGATGAAAATAGAGAAATGTATAATATCCCAAATATGGTGACTGATACGTTGGCCAGTGAGTTATCTTTACCCTTGAATAATTCAATTATAAGTGCAATAAATACTATCAGGAAAAGCAGTTCTCCCATAAATCGTCCATCATAAAAATATAACTCCCAACTGATGAGAAGGACCGCAAGCATGCCTACATATTTTGAAGGAAAATAACCTTTGCGCTCAGCCAGTCCGTAGAATTCCCATAAGGCCAAGATGATGATCACATCGATCAAGACGAGGAATGGTATTTTACCCCAAAATATGATAGCAAAAACGGGTGGTATCGTAACAGCAGCGACTCCCACCCTTTTACCTAACTCTCCGTATCGCAGTTCGATTTTTCCTTTAGACTATTCAATCAATTGAAAATAGTACAATCACTGAATAATACGTCTTATACTGGGGATATCCTAAACCGTTTATGAGAATTAAAAAAGGAACCCAACAAATATCTGAGTGACCCGATTTTTTGTTTCACCGGCGTCGGGTTCTTTATTGATATTGTTCAATCCACTGGTGTGGCGTCCTTCGATATACGCGCTTTTACCCAGAAATGCGAATTCCAATCCAGCGCCAAGAATATAAACCAGATCTTCGGAAGTAAGTTGATCCTTGATATCTGTATCACCGGCTTTTGCAGATAATAAGAAATTAAACTCCAAGCCTCCAAGAATATAGGGATGCAATCCCAAGGGGAAAAATTTCTTCTTAAGTACCATGGGAATTGCTATATAGTTTAAATGGGTCTCAGTGTTGTCTGACAGTATGGCCCCTTTGGGTGAGTATAATGCATCAACCTGAAATGCCAATAGTCCTATGAAGTTGAACTCGACACCAATACCTCCAGCAATACTTTTAAGGGATTCGACACCAATCAGATTATCCCCTGTCAGCGTGGCCATGTTGTATCCCAACTTTAATCCTTTTCGTAATTGACCGAACGCACGATTACCTGATAGCAGTATTGAAATTGATAATACCAAAATTACGCTTGTCATTCGTTTCATCAGTTTCCTCCATAATCAAGTATGATCACAACATTTAAGATGATCTTTAATGTTTTTTAACGATTTTTAAAATAACCTAAGGTAAGATCGTTCAGCGGTAAGGTGTTAAATCCACCGCTCTTCATCTGCATTGGTCAGAAAAATACCTCTTTCTCCCTCTACAGGACATCGATTCACACATATTCCACAACCGATGCAGAGTGACTCTTCTACATACGGAAGCAGTACATTTGTATCTTTGCCGTCAATGGTTATGGTCTCTTCTGTCCTGAATTTAATGGCTTTATCGGGAAGGGGACAATGTTCTTCACAGACCATACAGTTTTCACCATAATACCATGGTATGCATCGCGTTTTATCAAAATGGGCCGTACCCATCTTCATCTTTTGTCTTTCTTCCAGGGGAAGGGCCTTTATAGCTCCGGTAGGACATACTTCGCCACACATGGTACAGTTGTATTCACAATAACCGATTTTTGATAAAAGTACAGGAGTCCATATCCCGTCCCATCCACTCTCCAGAGCAGCATACTGCAAACCTGCACCCGAGGTTGAACAAACCTGGATACATTCGCCACAACGAATGCAACGATCCAAAAATTCAGGCTCTTCCAAGGCACCGGGTGGACGGATGACTTTGCCTTTCAGCAGGGGTTTGGTAAACCCGATTTTTAAGAGACCGATGGTAAAAAAACCCGTCGTTCCAGCAGCCAGAAGGCGTCTCCGGTTGTAATCAACCTTAACTGAATCCCGACTTTTTGTAAAGCCGAAATGAACGGCATGAACCGGGCATACGGCAATACAGTCCATACAAGAAATACATTCCACGTGGTCAGTGTTTATAAAATCTGGGGCAATGGCATCCATCCGACACTTCTTTCTGCAGATGCCACACTGGGTACATGCATCGGACACCTGGCGGCGATAGAAGCGGAATCTGGAGAAGATACCCAAGAGTGCCCCCAGAGGGCATAGATTTCGGCACCAGAACCTTCTATGATAATAACCGAGTCCCAAAATGATCATAAATATGACGGCAATAAACACACTATTCCGAAAAGTGGAAATGTGAATAGGTAAGATAACTCCTCGGAAAATTTCACTAATCTGGAATATGGGCTCCTCCAAAAAAGGAATAGACATGAGTAAACCCATAAAGCCATCTACAGCCAAAACAAACATGGGATACAGAAAGACAACCACCGTTCGCGTAAACAACGAAATTGGGTCCACAAATCCTGCCAATTGTACAGACAGCAATGCCGATACAAAAACGACCACCAGAACAGAGAATTTAATCCATTTGAGATGGATGGCCTTTTCACTTTTTTTCTTTGGACGACGAATGGTATTATCGAATCCGTCAATGGTCGTTCCCATGGGACAGATCCACCCACAAAAAAAACGTCCCAGAACAATGGAGAATAGGAGTAATACGAATGCAGGTATAATTTTAATGATAAATGAGCGCATAGCCAGGGATGAAGAAAGCCCCAGCAAGGGATCCATCCTCAGGAAGAAATCAACAGGTATCTTAGAGGTTAAGGGGTAGGTGGCCAAAAAAAACAACACAAAAAAGAACAATAGAAATACGATCTGGGATAGACGTCTTGCGAGCTGCATATGTTAATCCTATCAGGATACCAAAGTGAGGGTTTTGATGTTTAACTTTGTCAGATCAAATTCTCCCAATCCTCGCTTATAGGCCTGCTGCAGGAATGGGATGCGTTCAGCCTTCAGATTGAAAAGCGACGCGCCGTAACTGTCCATCGCAATAGGATCGATTCCTGCAACAATGGTTTTTTTCAGATCCACATCTGCCAGATTACCTCCACTGGGCCCATTCCGAATCAACATGCGATAGGCATCAAGAATTGTGAGATCGGTTTTTATTTGGGCGTTCAAATCAACTATTTTTGTATCAAAATCACGATGGAATTTTCCACGATTTCCACCCAGGAAACCCATGAGATTTTTCATGCCCAGGGACATCCCACCTATACTATGATGTTTTGCAATGGGGATATTAATAATTCGATCGGCTTCTAAAACGTCCTTGTATATTTCCCAAGATTTGATTAATTTTCCATTCTGAAATTTTACGTTTTGAAATCTTCTTTC
>CAZYTI010000312.1:0-5777 GCA_964650065.1 uncultured bacterium | reverse complement strand
GGCATTGAGCTCAACGGTATCGTCCTCGTGTCGTCGGTCATCGATTTCAGTACTCTTTCCGAAGCTCCCGGCAACACCATTTACTATGCCGGTTTCCTGCCTACCTACACAGTAACTGCATGGTATCACAAGAAGCTGCCAGCGGATGTTCAGGGCAGCCTCGAAGAGATCATGGAGGAGGCCCGTGAGTTTGCCTTTGGTGAATACCTTCTCGCACTCACCAAAGGGAATCGGTTGACGCCTAAGGAGGTAGATGACATGGCGAAAAAGGTGGCACGTCTCACAGGTTTATCACCGGAGTATATCAAACAAGCAAACCTTCGTATTAACCCTGGGCGATTTCGCAAGGAGCTACTCAGGGATCGCCGACTTGTGACTGGACGTCTTGACAGCCGGTTTACGGCTATTGATGCTGATGCCGCCGGTGAGACACAGGAGTTCGATCCTTCCAATACTGCTCTTGCCGGTGCATATACAGCAATGTTCAACGACTACGTTCGGAATGAGCTTAAATGGGAAACTGAACTGAAATACCGGACCAGGGGACCTGTGAGCCCTTGGGATTATGGCACAAAAAACCGCGCCAGGTATCTTAACCTCGTCGAATCACTTCGAAGCACAATGGCACGCAATCCTTTTTTGAAAGTCCTCGTAACTAACGGCATTTATGATATGGCAACACCTTATGCTGCGACGGAATGGACCTTTGATCATCTCGGTTACGATCCCACTTACCGGGAGAGAGTGAGCATGACTTACTATGAAGCTGGTCATATGATGTACATTCGGCCATCGATGCTTAAAAAATTCAAAAAGGATGTGGCCCGGTTTATTCTAGAAACGAAGGATGCGGCAATCAAGACTAAGGAATAACCAACTTAAAACAGGAAGAAATTGATATTTGAAAGGTTCCATTATGCCTGAACAATCGACCCGACGAGACTTTCTAAAAACGATGGGAATCGCTTCTATTTCTGCCACTATATTCGAGTGTGCAAAGTTTAAAAGAAAATCTTCTGAAAAAGCGGCTTCCACCAGGCCCAATGTAGTCTTTATTATGGCAGACGACATGGGCTGGGGTGATGTAGAAGTCTATAATCCTGATTCATTGATCCCGACGCCGAACATTAACCGATTAGCACGGGAGGGAGTTCGATTTACAGATGCTCATTCATGCGGAGCCTTGTGTTCTCCCACACGATATGGAATCATGACAGGGCGATTTTACTGGAGAACCCACAAGAAACATTCACTGGTCATGCCGTATGATCCTCCTGTTATTCCGCCGGAACGGCTGACCTGGGGTCAACTTATGCGTGAGTGCGGGTACAGGACCGGTTTTGTCGGGAAGTGGCATTTAGGATTATGGTACCGTTCCAGGAAATTGCCGGGATTTCAACGTCAATTTACCATGAACGAAGATGAAATTGACTTTAATAAAACGGTCGCAGGCGGCCCCACCGATCTCGGCTTTGACTATTTTTTCGGGACAGCCGGCTGCTCCACCAGCGATGCCCCCTACTGCTATATCGAAAATGATTCCTGGGTGGGAATCCCCTCTGTCCCGTCCACAGAAGAGTTGCATAAGCTGCCCGGTTTCTATCCAGGTCTGATGGCGCCTGACTGGGATCTGGAGCAGGTGGATGTGAAACTGGCCGAGAAAGCCGGCAGCTTTATTATCAACCATAAAAAAGAAAACCCGGACAAGCCGTTTTTCCTCTACTACGCTTTGTCAGCTCCCCATATTCCCTGGATCAATCCGGAATTTATCCGGGGTGCAAGCAGGGAGGGGCCGCGGGGTGATTTGAATGCCCTGGTTGACTGGTGTGTCGGTGAGGTCCGTCAGGTACTGGAAGACCAGGGAGTCCTGGAGAATACCATCCTGATCTTTACCAGTGATAACGGATCCCGAAAAGGTCAGAAGGGACATAAGTCAGCTGGTCCCTTCCGGGGCTATAAAAATTCTCCCTATGAGGGAGGTCATCGGGTACCGTTTATTATCCGTTGGCCGGGGAAGCTCAAACCCGCCGGGCAATGCGACATTCCCATCAGCTTGACCGATATGCTGGCGACTTTCGCAGAATTTTTCAATTATCCGCTGCCTGATAATGCAGCTGAGGACAGCATCAGTATGCTGCCGGCATTTTTTGGAGAGGATGTCCCTCAAAGTCGGCGTCCGGCATTAATCGCAGATACCGGCGGTCATGCATCGGAACAGGGCAATTTTTCAATCCGGAATGGAAAGTGGAAATTAATTGAATTTAATTCAGGATCATCCAGGTCAAACAACAGAGCAAAATATGAGCTGTACAATATGGCAAAAGATCCCGGTGAAACGAATGACCTGTCAGCGGTTAATAGTGAAATTGTCGGGGAAATGATCCACCTTTTGCAGGTATGTAAACAAAACGGGTTAAGGCAGTTAAACCAGTGAGAAAATAATTGATCGAAAAAAGTTTCTCAGGTGCTCTTTTATATTTGAATTGCAGAGATCTGGCACATATAACGAATCTATAATCAAGTAAGGAAAATGACAAAATGAAAAAAGATCATTTCCATCTTTTGATACTTCTGATGATCTGTATCTCTCTGCTGAACTGTAATAATGAAAGTTATAAAATGGATCGTTCAACTGTTACCTACAACTATCTGAAAGATAATTTCAAGAATCCTCCTGCAAATTACGGAGTAAATTGCTGGTGGTGGTGGCTTAACGGAAATGTAACCAGAGAGGCCATAACCAAAGATTTGGAAGCAATGAAATCCAGAAACTTTCATGGAGCGATGATCTTTGACGCAGGCGGGCATAATCAAAGAGGGAATATGGATATTCCTGAAGGGCCCTTGTATGGATCGAATGAATGGAACAAATTATTTGTTTTTGCTTTAGATGAAGCAGAACGACTGGGACTGACAATGGGATTCAATATCCAGAGCGGCTGGAACCTGGGAGGGCCGCGAGTAACACCGGAATATACCGCGAAACAGATTACGTTTTCTGAGTTGAACATTGCCGGTGACAGAAAAGTCAGTCAAAAGCTGGCGCTGCCAGCCACCCGAAAGGAATTTTACAAGGATATTGCCGTGCTGGCCATTCCCATAAAAGCCGGTAATCGAACCGATGAGGTTATTTCCGACTTGAATTTAAAACTCGGCTACCGTGAGCTTGGGATGTCTGCGCCTGATACCCGGTTCTTGTTGAGTAACATCCCTCGAAATAACGAAATGGCCGAGGGGAAAACCACCTGTATTGTCCGGAAAGAAGCCGTCCTGAATCTGACTACACAAATGGATAGCACAGGCCTCCTTACCTGGAATGCGCCCTCAGGAGAATGGCGGATTATCAGGTTTGGATACACTTGCACCGGCTCCCATGTGTCAACCTCAAGTGGAAAATGGCAGGGCAACGTCCTCGATTATATGAGCAAAGCGGCCTTTGATTTTTACTGGGATGATGTGGTGGAACCGATCTTCACCGTTGCCGGGCACCATGTGGGCAGTACCCTGAAATATATGGAGACCGACAGCTGGGAATGCGGCGGCATGAACTGGACCGATGAATTCGCAGCTGAATTCAAAAGCTATCGCGGGTATGATATCCTCTCCTACCTGCCGATCGCAGCCGGATTTATCATCGATGACATTGAAACCTCCAATGCCTTTCTTGCCGATTTCCGGAAAACACTGGGTGACCTGGTGGCTTATAATCATTATGCCCGTTTCCAGGAAATTGCTCACTCCTACAACATGGGCATCCAGCCCGAATCCGCCGGGCCCCATGCCGGGCCCATGGACGGAATAAAAAATTACGGGTTCAGCGATATTGTGATGAGTGAGTTCTGGTCGCCGTCGCCCCACCGTCCCCGTCCCTCCAATCGATTCTACCTGAAGCAGGCCTCCTCGGCGGCCCATATTTACGGCAAAAAAATTGTCGGGGCAGAATCGTTCACCACCATCGGACCCCACTGGAACGATGAGCTTTGGCACGATCAGAAGTCGGCTTTTGACCACGAGATCTGTGCCGGGCTGAACAGGATGTACTTCCACACCTTTACCTGCTCACCTCCTGAAATGGGTTTGCCCGGTCAGGAGTATTTTGCCGGCACCCATGTCAATCCTCAGGTGACCTGGTGGGACCAGTCCTCAGCATTTATTGACTACATGCACAGAATCCAGCTCATGGTCCAGAATGGTAAATTCGTGGCAGATGTGCTCTATTACTATGGCGACCACGTGCCCAATGTCTTCCCGTATAAACATACCGATCCCGCCGGGGTGATGCCGGGATTTGACTATGATGTCACCGATGAGACCATCCTGCTGCGGCTCAGAATGCAGGATGATAAGCTGGTTGTACCGGGCGGTGTGGAGTATCGGCTTCTTGTCCTTCCGGATCACCGGGTGTTGTCCCTGGACGTCCTGAAGAAAGTGGAAACACTGCTGCAGCAGGGCGCTACGATTCTGGGATCGAAACCGGAAAAGTTGGTCAGCATGTCAGGTGGAAGAGAAGCGCAAAACGTTTTCAGGAAACTGTCCGAAACTATCTGGGGGAAAGCTGATACGGAAACAGGTGAGCGCAGCTACAGCAAAGGAACGGTTGCCTGGGGAGTGACGGCCAGAGAATTTCTTTTGTCTAGAGATGTTCCGGAAGACTTTGAAATAGCTGGAAGTGACAGCAAAACAGATTTTGATTATATTCATTATCGAAACGGTGAAAGCGACATCTATTTTGTCACTAACCAGACCACGGCAAAACAAATAATAGATGCCCGCTTCCGGGTATCGGGTAAACAGCCTGAGTTATGGGATACTCTAAATGGAGAGATTCGTGAAGCCAACGCATTTATTCAGAAGGATGGAATAACAAGTGTTCCCCTGACTCTGGAACCGTACGGTGCCGTTTTTGTCGTGTTCAATACAGCGATAAACAAGGACGGACAGGGGAGCGAAGCAGGTAATTATCCTGAATACGAAACCGTGATGGAAGTTCCGGGTCCCTGGAACGTAACCTTTGACACCAGCAGGGGCGGACCCGGGTCGGTCATCTTTCCTGATTTACTGGACTGGTCTAAACACCTCGATGACGGGATCCGGTATTACTCAGGACCAGCGGTCTATTCCGTCGAGTTTGATCTTGATTTTGAGTTGCAGAGAGATGAACAATATTTCCTGCAGCTGGGATGTGTAAAAGATGTCGGGATTGCAGAAATAACCATAAACGGCAGGTATAAAGGGATTGTCTGGACTAAACCGTTCAGGATGGAGATTGGCCGTGGGCTCCTGCAGGGAAAGAACCGTCTTGAGATAAAGGTGGTAAATTCCTGGTACAACCGGGTGTTGGGCGACCAGCTGTTCCCCGGCAAAAAACAGTATACCAAAACAAATATTGTTCTGATTAATGATTTCAGAGGTAGGCCGCGGAAAGAGCTAGGATTGGAACCGTCGGGTCTGCTGGGTCCGGTGAGCATTGAGAAAGCGTATTTCGCAAAGAGGGAAACCAGAAGAAAACTGAATGGAACGAAAAGATGAAATCGATGAAAACAGTACACAGATTAATCAGAACAGCAGGTCTCATCTGTCTATTCTCCCTGCTGTGGGCCTGCGCCAATCGGCCTCACCGTCCCCCGGTCCGCTCACAATCCGATCCGCTCATACAGGTCGTGGTTGACCGTGTTTCTCAGGCAGATTATCGACGCTGCCAACTGGATATAGAAAGTATGGGGCTCGGACTGTATGGGGGGGAGGCATATAACATGGGGTGCCGGAACCGTGATTAC
>CAZYTI010000311.1:0-5793 GCA_964650065.1 uncultured bacterium | reverse complement strand
AAAGAGATCGGTGTCGGACAACAATCCATTAATGTGGGGAGTTATGGGGGGCGGGTTGGAGAACCCAGTGATCCTTTGACTTTGGGCAATGCGGTCAATTTTTTCTTTCAAATGCCCACACAGAAATTTACCAGTATTTTTAAGGCCCTCCAAGAGAACAACTTGCTGTCCTTGCTGGCAACCCCGAATTTAAGTGCCATCAGTGGTGCGGAAGCCAGTTTTTTGGCCGGGGGGGAATTCCCCATACCCATTGTTTCCGGTTCCATGGGCATGCAAACGGTTACCATTCACTACAAGGAATTTGGTGTCAAACTTAAATTTGTTCCAACGGTTTTGGACTCCAATATTGTCAATATAAAAGTCGCTGCAGAAGTGAGTAGTTTGAATTTTGAGAGTGGTGTATCGCTGAGTGGATTCAGTGTGCCATCGCTCATCAGCCGAAAGACTGAAACCACCGTTGAACTGGCCGAGGGGAGATACCTTATCATCGGGGGATTGCTGTCCAATGACATCGCGAAAACGGTTGCGAAAATTCCTGTTCTTGGACATATACCTATATTGGGACGACTCTTCAGCAGCAGAAGATTTCAAAATAATGAGAGTGAATTGCTCATCGCACTCTCCCCAAAGATCGTACATTCGATTACCGAAGAAGAAGTCCCTGAATTAAACATGGACGATGAGAAGAAATGATTCAGATGGGAGGAACAATGACATCCTGTAAGAATGAACGGGGCAGCATCCTGGTATTTTCTACTGTGACCATGGTGGCGGTCCTGTTATGTGCTTCTCTGGCCATAGATGTGGGGTGTATACTCACCGCACGGAATCAGCTGCAATCTGCCGTGGATGCCTCGGCCCTGGCAGGTTCTTTGGGGCTCCTGGTTGACCAATCTGAAGCCAGTCAGCGGGCCATAACGATTGGCTGTAAGAATAAAGTGATCAACCAATCCGTGGCTTTGGGTTCTGACAACGTGAGTTTTCCGAATTCATCGCGGATTCGCGTTGAGGGGAATCACAATGTGAACATGTTTTTTTCAAGAGTCGTGGGCATTCATTCGGTAAATATTTCCGCAGTCGCAGTCGCCGAGTTAGGCACCATCATTGGGACCAGGGACATGAGGCCCTGGGCGGTACCGGACATGGGTTGGCCTTCCGGTGCTCCGGTGGTATTGAAGTCCGGAAGTTTGGGAGCACCCTCAACAGTTCCCAGCTTTTACTATGCCATCGACTTTCCCCCATTAAGCAGTGGAACACCGGAGACCGGTGCGAGCACGTACATGGACAATATCATCAATGGCTCGAGCAGTAATGTCTTTATTGGTGATGATTTGCAGGTGGAGCCGGGGAACATGACGGGCCCCACTCAGAAAGGTGTCCAGGATTTAATTGAGATGGATGCCGGTGCCTATTGGGATGGAGAGCAAGTCAGGAATTCGGGATACCCGGGTAATTCCAGTCCCAGAATCGTTAAAATTCCTCTTTACGATCCCGAATATCCCCCTGACACTGGGCGCAATTACATCACCGTCATTGGTCTGGGCGCTTTTTTTCTCCAAGGTATGAACGGGAAAGATGTCATGGGTGTGTATATGGAAAAAGTCACCACGGGTTCATTTGGCGACGGGTATTCATTTTTGCGAGGTGCGAGGTTGGTTCAATGACATGGTTTTCCCCCATGTCCTGTCCTTACATATAGAATCACTAATTTAGAAATGAATGTGATGGAAGACCGAACAAATATAGTTGTTATCGATCTGGATGAAATTTCCTGCCGGGTGACCCAGGCAATATTGCAGGAAATACCCGGTATTGCGGTTCACACGGAAACTCAAGATTTTGCTCAGGGTCTGGATATAATCAAACAACTCAATCCCGAAATCGTTATTTTAAACATCTATCCGGATCAGGAACCAGTCTTCGAGACGGCCAGGAAAATTACCCAGATCTTTCCCAAAATAGATCTTTTTATCACGTCCAGACAGGCAGATTCCATTGTGGTGATCCGGGCCATGAGAGCCGGTGCCCGGGAATTTATCTGTCAACCGGTGAGGAAAGAGGAATTGATTACGGCTGTTTCAAAGGCCGTTCAGAGAAAAAAGCAAGTCAAACACGATAAAACGTCCAACAGCAAAGTCATTACCATCCTTGGGGCCAAGGGAGGGGTGGGAACGACGACAATAGCGATTAACATGGCCACGTCCCTGGCATTACTGACCAAGAAGGATGTCATTGTTGTTGACCTCAATTTACAGTTCGGGTGTGCAGCATTGTTGTTGAATACGAAGACAAAATACACCATTTTTGATATCGTAAAAAATATTGATCACATCGATATTACTTTGATAAAGAAACTCTTACCCAAAAGTTCCGTGGGTGTCTCGGTATTGGCCCCACCCCATGAACTCGAGAGTGCGGACATGATCACGGGAGACCATGTGGAGCAGGTCATCATGCTGTTGAGAAAAATATATGACTACATCATCATCGACGCCTCCCATGTATTCGATGATGTGACGATCAAGGCCATGGATGAATCTGACCGGGTGCTCATCATTTCATCTCTCGATGTACCGACCATCTTTAATACAAAACGGTGTCTGGACCTGTTTCAGAAGATGGGATACGGTGCAGAAAAAGTCTCCCTTGTGATTAATCGTCATTCCTCCATGGACGATATTAATTTTCCATCCATGGATAAAGTGTATGATTACCCGGTATTCTGGCGCCTACCGAATCAGGATGATGAGAGTGTGCTTACTTCCATCAATAAAGGCATCCCCATTTCCCAAATGATGCCCAATGCGAAAATCAGTCAAAACATCACGAAGCTGGTCAGGAATTTCAACGGTGCCATTCCCCCGGAAGAATGTGATTTGAAATTGAAAAACAAGTTACCATTCATGCAAAAATAATTGAAACAGCAGGTCAAATAAATGGGATTGTTGTCACGCTTAAATACCGAGACCGAAACCGGATCCAAAACATCCGAGCTTCCGGTTCCGTTTAAAAACAAATCCAGGCCGTCCAAGCCGCATCTCTCTTTAAGGGGTGCTTCCGCTCCTCGGCATTATTATCATGATTTGAAGGAAAAGATCCATCGCAGGTTGATCGATAAACTGGATTTAACCAAATTGGATACCATATCCAAGCACGTTCTTTCCACTCAGGTGCGGGAAGTCGTTGAATCCCTTCTCTCGGAGGACGGAGATATCGGTCCCGGTGTCAATCGGGATCAATTGACATTGGAGATTCTCAATGAGACCTTCGGTCTCGGACCCCTTGAGCCCCTTTTGAATGATCCGACCATCTCGGATATTTTGGTGAATACGCACAAGCAAGTTTACGTTGAGCGCTTTGGTAAACTGGATTTAACAAAGACAGTGTTCAAGGACGATACCCATTTACTCAATATTATTGATCGCATCGTTTCAAGGATCGGACGCCGTGTGGATGAGTCCAGTCCGATGGTGGATGCCCGTCTTGGGGACGGCTCCCGCGTCAATGCCATCATTCCTCCTCTGGCAATCGATGGTCCCATTTTATCCATCCGAAAATTTGGTATCCGAAAGATTACCATGGAAGATCTGTTGGAGTTGGATACACTGATACCTTCTATGTCCCGGATGGTCGAAGCAGCCGTACGTGCAAGATTAAACATTCTCATATCAGGGGGGACAGGATCCGGAAAAACCACCTTCCTGAATATTTTATCTGGAAATATTCCTTCTTCCGAGCGCATCGTTACTGTGGAAGATGCCGCCGAATTACAACTCCAGCAGGGGCATGTAGTCCGCCTGGAAACGCGACCTCCGAACCTGGAAGGAAAAGGAATCGTGGTTCAAAGGGATCTGATTCGCAATGCTTTGAGAATGCGTCCCGATCGTATCATCGTGGGTGAGGTGCGGGGAGAAGAAGCATTGGACATGCTCCAGGCTATGAATACCGGTCACGACGGATCGTTGACCACGCTTCATGCCAACTCAACCCGAGATGCCCTGAGACGGCTGGAAACCATGATTCTGATGGCAGGCAGTAATCTTGCCGACAAGGCCATGAGGGAGCAGATAAGTTCTGCCTTACAGATCATCATTCAAATCGCCCGTCTGTCTGACGGATCGAGGAAGGTTATCAAAGTGTCAGAAATCACGGGTATGGAAGGGAATACCATCACATTGCAGGATATCTTCGTTTTTGAGAAAATGGGTGTAAGCAAAGATGGAAATGTACTGGGCGGATTTCGAACGACTGGTATTCGACCCAAATTCGCCGAACAACTCGAAGCGTCCGGAATCGATTTACCGGTTGACATCTTCGAACCCAAGTTGGATGTGGTCCAGCATGAAGAGGAAGAAGAACAATGATCTTGAGTTTGGTCGGGATATTTGTATCCATTTTAATGATCACAACAGGGCTGATTGTCGTTCTGTATCGTAAGGCATACAGTCCGGAACGTACAATCATCAAACGTGTCGAGTCATTTTATCAAGATAGGCCGGACGGTTTGGGTGAGACCGTACCCCTCATCCTGAGAGATGATCAACTCAGTGAAATTCCCTTTCTAAATCAGTTGTTGGAAAAGCTCAATTTCTCGAAAAACTTACGGCGCCGTCTGGAACAAGCAGGATCATCTATGAAGGTGGGGGATCTGATCCTGGTCATGTGTATTTTCGGGGGTTTTGGTCTATTGGTGAGTCTCATCACACCCAGTATTTTTCTGAAGCTGGTATTTTGTCTTTTGTTCGGAAGCATACCCCTTTTGCGTGTCAATACCCAGCGAAAAAACCGATTGAAGGCCTTCATTCGGGAATTTCCTGATGCGCTGGATATGATGACCAGTGCCATCAGGGCAGGACATGCCCTCAATCAGGCGATCCAACTGGTAGGACAGGAGGCGCCCGATCCCGTGGGGATCGAATTTAAGAGAACATTTGAGCGTCACAATTTGGGGCTTAATTTACGGGAATCGCTGCTCGATCTTACAGGAAGGATAGATAGTCTCGATTTGAAACTTTTTGTGACAGCCGTTCTACTTCAAAGAGAGACAGGAGGAAACCTAACCGATATTCTTGAAAAAATCAGCTACACAATCCGGGAGCGGTTTAAACTCATCGGGAAAATTAAGACGTATACGGCCCAGGGACGCATGACAGCCTGGATTGTCGGAACCCTCCCCATTATTTTTGTGCTTATCATTTCCGTGCTGAATCCGGGGTATCTCACACCCCTCTCTGATGATAAAATTGGTCACTATTTGATTCTTATTGCAGTGATACTTCAAATCATCGGAATCTTCATAATCAGAAAGATCGTTAGAATAAAATATCAGTAGGAATAACCCATGTCACTGTATGTCATTCTCGGAATATTATTTGTTTCAATCTTTTTCATTGCATCTGGTATGCTTCTCATGTTGCGGCGGCTCAGGGATCCCACGTTAAAAAGAATTAAAGACCTGGATGCATCCCTGTCCGGTTCAGTAAAAAGCAAGGATGGAGATGAAGAGGACAAGGGAAAGGGATTGAATGAGAAAGCTGAGAAAGTACTCTCTTTTTTCGGTCGTATGACAAAACAGGATGCAGAAAAAGTCTCACAATGCAAAAAAGCCCTGATCCAGGCCGGGTATCATAGCGAAGAGAGCATAAAGCGTTTTATCGGCTTGAAAATAGTATGCAGTCTGGTGTTCTTTGTTTTCTTTATCTATCTTGGATTGTTGGGCAACCAGCCCTTTTTTGTTGTCTTTCTGTTGTCAATGTTGGTTGCATTGGTGGGAAATAAACTGCCAGGCATCAT
>CAZYTI010000310.1:0-5804 GCA_964650065.1 uncultured bacterium | reverse complement strand
CAGCTAAAAACTGTCTGATGAGTTGAAAGCGAAGTGAACCGACGACCTTTCTAATACCCACCTCCTTTGCCCGATTCGCCGAACGGGCCGTGGAAAGGTTCATGAAATTAATACAAGCAATGACGAGGATAAAAAAGGCAATCACAGAAAAGATGTATACATACTTGATATCGCTGTTCGGTTCCAACTCACCTAACAGATTCGAATGTAGATGTATACTCGTCAAGGGCTGAAGATAAAAATCCATCTTCCCACCGGCCTGTTTCACTTCTTCCCAGCTTGCGTTAACGAATTGCCGAAACTCCGGATCACAATATTTTTGCACAATGTCCGGAAATTTGGCTTCCAGGGCTTTGGGATCTGCTCCCTCCCTCAACACAAGGTACGTATTCCAATTCATGCTGAGCCATATCTGAGGAAGACGATCTTCAACGGTGGCGAGGGATGCGAAAAAATCGTAATGGAAGTGCGTTTGATTAGGTATCTCCCTGAAAACACCTGTGACTTGGTAATCCGTAGTCGCATCGAGGTTAAGCGTCTTGCCCACAGGATGATCCGTTCTAAAATATTTATCGGCCATCTTTTCGCTGATCACGATGGTGTTGGGTTCCGCCAGTGCTGTTTTGGGATCCCCCAGTATTAAAGGAATCGTAAACACATCAAATACATTCGCATCGGCATAAACGAGCCTCTTTTCCTTATATGTTATATCTCCGTAACGAATGAACCAACTACCCGTTTGCTGAAATCGTGTTGCATCCATAACCTCGGGATAATCGTTTACAATAGCTTTTGCGGCCGGAGCACCAGCAGTGGCTATTTCACCTTCTGTTCCTCCAAAATTGATCGATAACGCCAAACGATAGATTCGATCCGCCTTCTCGTGATAGCGGTCATAACTCAATTCATGTTGTATATACAATAGAATGAGCAAACAGCAGGCAATGCCGACGGCCAATCCGATGATGTTGATCATCGAATAGAACTTATGCCTCAGCAGATTTCTTATAGCAATTTTAATATAGTTATGAATCATGGCTATCCTCCAGTAAATTATCTGATTTATATATTTTGGAGTGGCTATGATGAGTTGTATCCAATACCAGCACCAGGCATGGTTATGCCCTCGGATCTTCAAATACTGATTATACTCTTCTTGAAAGTCGCCCAGGGAGGCATAATGGTCATCGTACTCTTTTAAAAAGCCCATCAACCAGCTCCCCAACCGGGGTGGTCTACCTAATTGCTTTTCAGCATCCATTCCTTTTCCCTTAATGGACAAAATCCGGAATCCCGTCCCACATGGAAACCTGGAGTTCCTTGGCTTTTTGGAGTGCCTTCAGACCTTCACGAGTTAATTCGTAATATATTTTGGATCGCCCTCCCCTTTCGGCTGTCGGTTCACCCCGTTTCGTGCTGACATACCCTTTTTTTACGAGCTTGTCCAGGGAGTTGTAGAGTGTGCCGTAATGAAGTGTCCGGGTGGTCACATCCATGATATTTTGTCGGATAGCCACACCATAGGCATCGTCTTTCAACCGCCACACGGCAAGCAGCAGTATCTGTTCGTTTAATGTGAGATCAGGCGCCATTGGGTTTCCTCCATTTTTACGCCATCGACGTACAAATATTACTACGTCATCAACATATAAATGTTCCAATAAAAAAAACCGAAGAATTTGATAATTCTCCGGCCATATTGGAATGGAACACGGATCTAACGGATAAAACAGATTGATACGGATCAAAATATTATATATCTATCTGTTAAAATCCGTTCAATCCGTTAAATCCGCGTTCCATTGCTCCCTTATTCATATTTCAACGAATCTACCCGCCCAAGGCGGATCTACGTACTAAAATACTATTCGTATTTTAGTGCTTCGACCGGATTAGATCGTGCTGCCTTCAAAGCCTGGTAGATCACGGTAATGGCAGAAATGATCAAGGCAACCAATGCCGAGATGATAAAAGTCAGAATACCGATATTGATTTTATAGGCAAAACTCTGTAACCATCGGTTCATAGAGAAATAAGCAATCGGCCAGGCAATGATATTGGCAATGAGCACCCATTTGATAAATTCGCATGAAAGCATTATGATGATTCGGTTGACAGTAGCGCCCAGTACTTTACGAATGCCGATTTCCTTGGTCCGCTGTTCCGTCGTGAAAGAAGCCAGACCCAACAGTCCAAGACTGGCTATAGAAATGGCCAGAATTGAAAACAGGCTAAAAACAATGCTAATTTTTCGCTCCAATTTATAAGCCATATCAAAGATATCATCAAAAAAGCGGTATTCAAACGGATAATTGGGAGCAAACTTGGCCATGGTCTCTCTGATGAACGGCACGATTTGTTGAATATGGTTTCCCCGGATTTTCACTGAAAGTGCCGTATTGGCACTCCCGGGATTCAAATCATAGCAGAGAGGTTCAATTTGTTGATGAAGGGGATTCATATGAAAATCTTTCAGCACTCCCACAATTTTTCCTGTCCTCCGTCCAATATAATGGGTGAGTTCTTTTCCAAGAGCGGATTCCCATCCAATGGCTTTCACAGCAGTCTCGTTCAACAAAAAGGCTCCTTTGCTATCCGACAGGAAATCTCTGGAAAAATTTCTCCCTTGAACGATCTCAATCGTGTATAGATTGACAAAATCTTCATCAATAAAATTTATATAAATCTCCTGCTTTTTTTCCTTGAGTTTTCCTGGCCAGTTCGCCAGTGTAGCCATGTCCGTAAGATTGGGTAGAAAGTAGGATGAGGAAACGGATAAGATATTCGGATTCCGCTTGAGCTCGTTCTTTATAGCGTCTAGATTATTGCGAATGTTTCTATTTCGAATATCCACTATAATGATCTGGTCCTTTTCAAAGCCCATGTCTTTGTTTCGTATAAAATCGAGTTGATTATTAACGACCAATGTGGCAAAAATGAGAATGATCGAAATCATGAATTGGATAATTACGAGAACATACCGTATCATTGAACGCTTCGATCCGCCAAACCTGTTGCCAAGGATAATGGCGGGTTTGAATGCCGAAATGGTCAACGCTGGATAACTCCCGGCAAAGAGTCCAACAAATCCAACGAGTCCTAATAACCAAAAAAGAAACTGTGTATTGTGTAAAATATCAAAATTTAGATTCCTCCCGACCAATGCATTGAATGATGGCAGGAATATCACCGAAATGACAATCGCCAGTCCAAGGGCCAGCGTCGTCAATAACATGGATTCGCCAAGGAACTGCTTGATGAGTTGGGACCTGTTAGCACCGACGACCTTGCGCACTCCGATCTCTCGGGAACGTTGAACAGAACGGGCAGTAGCCAAATTCATATAATTGATGCATGCGATTACAAGAATCAGGAAGGCAATAGATGAAAGGAGATATAGGATCCGAATATCGGCTGTTTTCGAAATTTCACCGGTAGTATTCGAATAAAGGTGGATTCTTGTTAAAGGTTGGAAGAAGATACGAATTTCTTTTGAAACCTCCTGACCAATATATTTCTCCAACAAGGGAAGAAACTTCTCCTGCAGTACATCGGGATCGGCATTTTCACGCAATAGAAAATAAGTGTTAAAGGAGAATGCCCCCCACGATTCCGGATCATAGCGTCTGTTTATCTTTGGTACGGCCTCAAAAGGTACTACAAAGTTCATAGTAAAATGGGAATTCTCAGTCATATTTTTAAGGATACCCGTGACTTTGAAATCGTGTGTTCCTCTAAAAATGATGGTTTTCCCCATGGGATCCACATCTCCGAAGTATTTTTCCGCCATGGTTTCACTGAGAATAATGGAATATGGATCGGATAATGAAGTCTGGGGATTGCCTTTCACGAGTTCTAGAGAGAATATATCGAAGGTCTCGGCATCTGTAAAGAAGAACTTATCTTCAAAAAAATTTTTATCTCCATAGGAAATGTAAACATTGTTGAGACCATAAAACCTTGTCGCACTGACCACCTCTGGAAATTCTGCCATCATCGCAGGTGCCAAGGGTGCCGGCATGACGGACGATGGTTTATTCGATCCCACCCGTTGACCGGCAACTCGATAAATGTGGTCCGCATTCTCATGATACCTGTCAAAACTCAGTTCAAACTGCACATACAAAAGTAGCAATATCACAGCAGCCAGTCCTACAGCCAAACCTGCAATGTTAATAAAAGAATACCCTTTATGTCTTTTGATGTTTCTAAATGCAATTTTGAGGTAGTTTTTAAACATGAAGATCCTCCAGAAAATAAGATTAACGACAAAATGGGGAACCGAAATGAAAACCTGTTCCCAAGTCCAACGCCATGCAGGAAAACGGCCTTCAGTAGCGAGGATTTCCCGATATATTTCCTTGAGGTCCCCGGAGAGATAGAACGCATCATAATCCGGAAAAATCTGCGGAGAATGAACATGGCTAAAAATGGTGGCTTTTTATTTCTATACTTGTTCATGATTTTTATGGAACACAGATTTAACGCCTGCCTGCCATGCCCGAGGCAGGCGGGCCGCAGGCAGGGATTGGACTGATTGACACGGATATTAAAAAAATATATTATTTATCCGTAAAAATCCGCCCAATCCGTTAAATCCGCGTTCTATTCATATTTCAACGCTTCGACCGGATTGGCCCGCGCGGCCTTTACCGCCTGATAACTCACAGTTACCAGGGCGATCACCAATGCCAAACCGGCCGATAATAAGAAAATCCAAAATCCCAGATCGATTCGATATGCAAAATTCTGAAGCCACTGCCTCATCAAAAAGTATCCCGCCGGCCACGCCACAATATTTGCGATCAATACCCATTTGGTAAATTCCCTTGATAACAGAAACACAATCTTTGATACGGTAGCGCCCATCACTTTTCGAATGCCGATTTCCTTGGTCCGTTGTCCTGCCATGAAGGACGCCATCCCGAATAAACCGAGGCAGGCGATGAAAATGGCCAATGAAGTAAAATAGTGAAACATCTTGCCGATACGCCTCTCATTCTGATAAAAATTGTTGATCTGTTTATCAAGAAACTGATATCGGAATGGACGTTCTGGCACAAAAGCTTTCCATTTCTGCTCCAAAAAGTGGAGTGTTTCCGAAACATGTTCAGGATGCATTTTGACATTCACAAAAAAGCCGCGTGATGAAAATTTGAGTACCATGGGAGGTATTTCATGGTGAAGCGACCCACAATGAAAATCTTTCACCACACCAATAATCTTGCCTTCCCTATTGTCCCATCCATAGGCCCATCCCATTGAGCCGGTATAATATAGCTGTTTTCCAATGGATGAATCGAGCCCCAATACCTCAACCGCTTTTTCGTTGATGATACAGTGCAGGCTGTCTGTGGCATATTTTTGTGAAAATGACCTTCCTTCAACCATTTCCATTCCAAAGGTCTCGATGTAGTCAAAATCGATTCCAACAGGATAGAGGGCGATATTCTCCCCCGATGTCTTCCCCTCCCATTGAAAGTCCGTATTCCCCCGACCGATACGTTCCGGTGGGAAACCCTTGGCCACAGACAGAACATGGGGATTCTTCAGGAGTTCGGCTTTTGCTGCTTCGAATTGGTTCCAATATCTGCCGTATCCGGCGAATGAGACGATACCGTCTTTGTCGAATCCCAGGTCTTTATTTTGCATGAAGGACAACTGATTAAAAATTACGAGTGTGGTTATCAACAAAATGATGGTGATGCCAAATTGTACAACGACAAGCGCTGTCCTCATTAAATATCGACCGCGGGTGGTAGACAGAGCACCTCCCCCGATGACTTTAATGGGAAGAAAGGACG
>CAZYTI010000309.1:0-5807 GCA_964650065.1 uncultured bacterium | reverse complement strand
TTTAATCGCATAACTATAGCGATTAAAAAATGTCTTGACTTTTAACTAAAAAACTCTGTGGTTAATTTTTGATAATGCGTGCACAATATGCAGGAGATAACATGAACAATAAAATGAAATTCTTCATCACCGATGTCTTTGCAGAACAAAAATATTCTGGGAATCAACTCGCCACATGTCTCAGCCCGCCCTCCCTTTCAGACGATGAAATGCAGCAAATTGCTCATGAGATTCATTTCTCCGAAACCACGTTTATCCTGTCAGACACCCCCATGAATGGTGGATATGATGTCCGCATTTTTACACCCGGAGCGGAAATCGATTTTGCCGGACATCCGACACTGGGCACTGCTTTTCTAATACATCAACTATTTGAGAAGGAATCCCGGGAGGTTATTCTGAATCTCAAAGTAGGTCAGATTCCCGTTTCTTTCCAGGAAGATGACACAGGACAAGACATGTTGTGGATGAAACAGGCCGAACCCACCTTTGGAGAAACGCTCAGAGCTGATCGTCTCGCCCAAGTACTCAATATCGACATTGAGGAAATCGATCCTCAATGGCCCATTCAGGAGGTATCCACTGGGCTGCCTCATATTATCGTACCCCTGATAACCCTCAAAGCCTTGAAAAAAGTATCCATATCCTTGGAAGCATATGAAAATTTTATCGCAAACACAGAGGCAAAAATCATCCTTGTTTTTTCCCCGGAGGGGTATTCACAACAGCAAGATCTCAGTGTCCGGGTATTCCCCATCTATTATGGCATTTCCGAGGATCCGGCCACGGGAAGCGGAGCCGGTTGCCTGGCCGGTTATTTAGTGAAACAACGCTATTGGGGATCCGATTCTATTGATATTACATCGGGTCAGGGATATGAAATAGGCAGGCCTTCATCACTGTACTTACATGCCAACGAAAATGATGGCGTTATCCATGCCTCTGTAGGTGGAAAGGTCATACCCATCGCAGAAGGATGGTGGGGGTAAATATTTTCGGAATCTGAACTAAAACGCTAATCCCAGCCCTCTCTATCAAAAGGGTGTTGCAAATTGGGAATGTTTGTCATTTCGACCCCGACTCGTCGGGAGAGAAATCTTAAAAACGTTCGGTTTCAAGATTTCTCAGTCGTCCCGGGGATCAATGGACCCTTTTCAATGTTCTTTCGGGACTTATTCGAAATGACATTAGTTTGATTCTGCACTAGTCCGTGGGAAGAGTGTCCTGATTTTCAATATTCTATTATCTATTTCAGAATCGGGACGAGGGGTGTAGAATAACTTAAAATAAAACTTTCAAAACACAGGGAGATTCAAACATGAACTTCGATCATTTACTCGCCCCCAGAACCCGAAATATAAAAGCGAGTGCCATCAGGGCATTATTGAAAGTGGCCAAACAACCAGGTATGATCTCACTGGGAGGGGGATATCCGGCCCCCGAAAGTTTTCCTCTCAATATTTTAAATGACCTGACAGCATCGGTACTCGAAAAATACGGCACAAAAGCACTGCAGTACGATGCCACAGAGGGTTTTAGACCGCTCAGAGAGGCCCTGGTCACCTTTCTTCAGGAGAAACAAATTTCCACTACGGTAGAGCATGTTCTGGTCACCAGTGGCTCCCAGGGATTCCTGGACGCCATCGGGAAAGTGCTCATCTCCAAAGGCGACCGTATAGCTATAGAAGCACCTACCTATGTCGGCGCGCTTCAGGCATTTAATGCCTACGAACCGGAATATATCTGTATGGCTACGGATGAGAACGGCCTCATTCCCGATTCCCTTGAGGAAGTTCTGGCATCGGAAAACATCAAATTTATCTATCTCGTTCCCACATTCCAAAATCCTACGGGGAATACCCTCTCCCTGGAAAGGAGAAAGAGAATTGCCGAGATTATCCAAACCCACAATGCGCTTCTCATCGAGGACGATCCCTATAGCGACTTAAGATTCCGTGGAACACTGGTGCCGGCCATTAAAACCATGGCACCGGACAATGTGATATATATCAGCACACTTTCAAAAATATTTGCACCCGGCCTTCGCATCGGTTTCTTTATAGCACCTGACTGGATCATCAAATGGATGGTCCGGGTGAAGCAGGGTGTGGATCTCCATACCAGTACTTTCAATCAGGCCCTGGCTGCAGAATATATTTCTGCCGGGTATCTGAAAAAACAGTTGTCGAAGATCATCGCTATCTATAAACCGAGACAGGAAGCCATGCTTCAGGCAATGGACAACTATTTTCCGGAAGGATTCACCTGGTCTAAACCGGAGGGTGGTATGTTTATCTGGATCAAAGGACCAAAAGGAATGGATATGGAAGACCTTTTTCTGAAGTCCGTCGAACGAAACGTAATTTTTGTGCCTGGTAAGTTTTTCTTTACCCGGAAAGAGGAAGGTCTCGAGACCCTGCGACTCAACTATTCCAATGTGAATGAAGAAAAAATTGAATCGGCCGTCAAGATCCTTTCTGAAGTGATCAAAGCAGAATGGGATTTCGAATAATTGACAGGCTATTGAGAATTCAAAACGGCTGATGGTCTGATATTCCTGCCTGTTTGGCGGTGTTCAAGAATGATATTAAGATCGTTTTAAGACACATTTCAGTTTAACCTTCTTGCCGGTCACCGATTACCGTTTTCCTGTCTTCCCTACCGAGTCAAGCACATCAGGTTAACAGAAAATCAGTCGGCAGGAAATCAGGATATCGGAATATCAGATATGCTTTTTCTCCTGATACACTGATCCACTGATATCCTGCCCACTGGTGCCCTGATCTCCTGATCTGCTTCTGTACTCACCTTCCGTTCACCGTTCACTTTTTCTGAAACCGATCACTGATTACCGATGACCGATTACCGTTTTCCTGTCTGTTCTCCCGGATGAAGCACATCAGGTTATCAGAAAATCAGTCGGCAGGAAATCAGGATATCGGAATATCAGATATGCTTTTTCTCCTGATACACTGATCCACTGATATCCTGCCCACTGGTGCTCTGATCTCCTGATCTGCTTTTTTGACCGTTCACCGTTTACCGTTTACCGTTCACCGTTCACCATGTTTCACCGATTACCGATAACCGGTCACCGATTACCTTTTTTCTACTCACCAGTCACCAATCACCAGTGACTACTCACTCGTACTTAAGACTATTCACCCTCCATAGGCGGATCTACGCATTAAAATACTATTCGTATTTTAATGCTTCGACCGGATTGGCCAGCGCAGCCTTAACCGACTGATAGCTCACGGTAAGCAGGGCGATGACGAAGGCCACAATGGCCGAAAGAATAAAAATCCAAACTGTAATCGGAGCCTGATAAGCAAAATTCTGAAGCCATCTTTTCATCACAAAGTAACCCACAGGCCATGCAATACAATTGGCAATAATGACCCACTTGGTAAACTGTTTAACCAAGAGAACAATGATACCGGATGCGGTGGCACCGAGCACCTTGCGAATACCGATTTCTTTTGTTCGCTGTTCTGCGATGAACGCTGCCAGCCCAAACAGTCCCATGCTGGCGATAATCACGGCTAAGATTGAGAAAGAAATTAGAATTTGAGCCGTTTTCTCTTCAACCAGATAAATTTCGGCAAAATGGTCGTCGAAAAATTCATACTCGAAGGCCTGATTCATTGCAAACTTATGCCATGTATTTTCGATATGGGAAAGGGCATCTCTGTTTGTTCCAGGCTGAATGCGCACTGAGACGTATCGCCCCCGGTTATTTGGATTATACGGAAAGATGATCAATGGCCGGATTGTCTGATGCATGGATTCAAAATGAAAATTCTTCATGACCCCTAAAATTTTTAAATGCCGAGCTTCATCACCCCCAGGAGCGACCACCTCTTTCCCGATTGGATCATCCAAACCGAGTGTTTTGACGGCCGCTTCATTTAACACACATCCCCCCAGATCGGCCTCTCGTCCCTCTTCGAAATAACGACCTGCCATCATTTCGATCTGATAAACCTTTGTGAAATCCACATCCGTACGCAAGGTCCACAGAAGGTGCGACTCTTCACCCGAGCTACCGGCCATAACGAAAACACTGTTCCCGAAGTCCTGCCCCATCAGCCTCCCCGTATTACTCACACCCAAGATGTTTGGACTTTCCGACAATTCCAACTTAAATGCCCGAAGACGATCGGAAAGGTCATCGGTTTTATGGACGATAATGACACCTTCTTTGGTAAAGCCCATATCCACTGTCCGTGTGTATTCCACCTGACGGCGTACGATCAAGGTCCCAATGATCAGCACGACAGATATGGTGAATTGGAAAACGACCAGAACGCTTCTCATCACCGAACGTCTGCCCCCTCTCAACTGCTCTCCTCTCATGACCGACACGGGACGAAAGGAGGCCATAAAAAACGCTGGATAGGTTCCTGACAGAAGACCAACAATGAGTATCATACCAAAAATAGTCACAATATTCGACGTGTTCATGAGCAATGACATTTCCAATTGTTTCCCTGCCATGACGTTGAATTGACCTATCAACAATCTAACAACCAGCAAAGCAAAGAACATTGCGAGAGAACTCAAGGCAGTCGTTTCGATCAAAAACTGCCGAATGAGCTGTCCACGGCTGGAACCGACCGTTTTCCGAATACCCACTTCGCGTGCCCGATTGGTCGACCTGGCCGTGGCCAGATTCACAAAATTGATACATGCGACCAAGAGGATTCCGATAGCCACAAGGGAGAAGATTAAAATATAAGCATAATTGCCATTGGGCTCGAGTTCATAATCCATATGGGAATGCAAATGGATATCTGTTAAGCGCTGAGTGAAATAGCGATAAACGCCGCCTCCTTCATAGAATTGCTCGATGGTGAAACCGAGGGCTTGTTGAATTTGAGGCCCCGCATTCCTGATCAACAACTCCTGGATCTTACTCTCCAGTTCCTCGATAGAAGCCCCTTCCCTGAGGACGAAGTATGTATAATAATTATTGCTCACCCAGAATATATCTCTGTCGACGTTTCTCGTGATTAAAGAGGCCAGAAAATCATAATGAAAATGGGAATTCTCGGGAGTATCCTCCACCACGCCAGTGATTAAATAATCCATCTGATTATCGGAATTCAGGGATTTGCCTATGGGATCTTCATCACCAAAATATTTTTCCGCCATGGATCGGGTGAGCACAATCGAGGCCGGTTTGGTTAATGCAGTTCTGGGATCACCCTGAATAAAGGGGACGGTGAATACATCAAAAAACGTAGAATCTACCCAAAATACGCGTTCTTCACTAAAGACTTTATCTCCGTACCTGAATACGGGAAAGCCGGTACTCTGAGCTCGGGTGGAGGCTTCCACTTCCGGGAATTCTTCGACCAAGGCCCGGGCTAAAGGAGCACATGATACGACGCCTGAGGACGCGTTATTGTTCAAAACAGCTTCGAAACCCACACGGTATATTCGATCCGCCTTTTCGTGGTGCCTGTCATAACTCAGCTCATCCTGCACGAAAAGCATAATCATCAAACAGCATGCGATTCCGAAGGCCAGTCCGATAATATTGATGAATGAGAATCCTTTGTGTTTGATCAAATTTCGAAGTGTTGTCTTGAGATAATTTTTAAACATACCATTTCTCCTATCAAGTATCTTTTAAAAGACTTAGCGGGTTCGTTATGATGAATTGTCTTATAATTAGACGGATCACCGAAAGGAATGTTACAATGATTATAGTGTGGAATTTTTCATTCCGAAGATGACAGGATGTATCAGAAATAACACTTGTTTCAAGATAATACGCTGCATCATAGCCTCCATACTTT
>CAZYTI010000308.1:0-5839 GCA_964650065.1 uncultured bacterium | reverse complement strand
GACACGGAGAAAAAAATTTGAGAAAAAATAGTATGGATGGAATGGATAGAAGAACAGTATTCGTATGACACAGGCTCTTGTTTTTTAATTCCGTGTTTCTCTGTGGCATTCCGTGGTAGGTCATTTGTATCTAACTGTGCTGAAAGTAATAAACAGTGACGTCCTAGGAGCATGTTTTAACCACATTTGCCCATCAGGAGTCAGATCGTGTACCCATGGGCAATATTCGAAACGAGTGAAGGCTTCGTAATTATTTTTCCTTGTTTTTATCTCATATCCAGAGCGGCCCGGATCATCGCAAAATAGTGGCTGTCCGGAAGGTAGTCCGGTACACTGTTGCCGGTTCCCAGGGCATAACCGCCGTATTGGGATGCCACCTCGAGCATGGCTTTGGATCGCTCATAGATGTCTTCCGGGGTTGATCGACACATGAAGTCGACGTCGATGCCGCCCAGGACGGCCATGCGATGGTGGTATTTTTCGTATGCGACCTCGACAGGCATGATCATGTCTTCATAGGAGTGGCGACCGTCAAACTGTATTTCCTCGATGATATCCTCGATGATTTCCTCGAAATGTCCACACGAATGCAGAATGACCGGCTTACCTGCTGAATGAGCCTCCTCGACGATCCGCTTATACCAGGGAAACACCAGGCGTCCTAAATCTTCAGGAGAAAGCAATGTGCTGGACTTAAAACCCCAATCATCGTTGGCAAGGCAGGCTCCAACGCAATCATGACGAACCATTCTCCTGTAATACTGTACGAGTCTTTGGCCCACCTGGGTAAAGACATCCTCAACCAACCGGGGATCGTCAAGAATCATATAGCAGAGGGTGTCATAACCCATGAGATTGATGACGTTTTCGAGAATGCCATCTGGACTATAAGGAATGAGCTTCATTCCTTGGGGGAGGTCTTCTGCCAGCAAATCGAAGATGCCGTAAAAAGGGGTGTCCGGATCGGGCCAGGTAAAATGATCAAATTCTTCACGATTTCTGATGACGGCACCTTCATTGAGGGAATGGGTTTCCTTCTTTTGACGAAATACCCGGTCGCTGAAGCTGAATCCGGGGATTAGAATCGTCGTGTAATCGTAGCCGTATCGATGAAAGGCATTGATGAGGCACCGCATCTTGGTAACGGGATCGGTGGATTCGGATCCCGGGACGACGCGGCCGTATAACCGGTCATTCAGATAAAATTCAAACAACGTCGGTCGATGAGGCAATTCCTTCCTGAGCACAGTCAGCAGGTTATTGAAATCCGGCTCATCTCTCCTTCGGGGTAGTTCGTTCCAGTCCATGTCGGATTTAGTCATTTCTTGTCAATTCCAATAATTTGACTTCATTGGGTGCCGGATAGGCCGTCACCCAAACGACCGGAGTCACATTTATTTTTTCTTCGTCAAAAACCAGCACATAGACATCTATCGGTTTTCCAATCATATCTTCGGTCACTGGCGCATAGTAGGTATAGTTCTTATCCCCTCGGGCATTGACATACACCCAGGTATTTGAAGGGAAGGAGGGGGCACGATCGGGGCATCCCAACAGTTTTCCATCCACCTTCATGGCCGCATAGGCACCTTCCACGCCGTGTTCGCCTTCTATGGCGATACAGAGGGTGCTGTTTTTTACCCAAGCGTCCAATTTGATTGGGGCATACCAGGCTTTCACCGGCTTCATCCGTCCGGGATGGGCAAAGAGGTTGGAGGCCCGCCATGGATCCCTGGGAAGCGCTTGTCCGTCTTTATATCCCTCGATTTCGGTGATTTGGTCAGGGAAGGACCTGAAGCGCAGATATCGAGCAGGTTCCGGAAGTTGGATGACCATCTCCGTGCCCGCCAGATAGGTTAACTGTTCCCAGGATCGAAGATCATTGGAAACTTCCACATGATTCCCTTCGCCATTGAGCAGGGGCTGCAGGGCATATTCGTTGGGTACCCTGATTATTATTTGATCTGCATCGGTGATTTTTCCCAGATCCAGGCGCAAACATCCATCCTTGACGGTTTGGTTGATGCGATATTTCCGTGACGGCCAGAATCCAGTACTGGGATTGCTATCGAACAGGTTTCGGTCCCAGATACCCCGGTCGACAAATACGGCCTGCTGGAAGAAGGCATCCCGTGCTGCTTTAACCTGAGGAATCCGTGTCGGACCGGATCGATAGAGCGACCGTACCTCCAGGGCATTGTTGTCGGCAGCAAACACAGTGGCCTCGTAGAGGGCCTGGGCATCTTCAGGCATCTCACACGGTTTGAGTTCTGCCAATCGACGGTGGACGGATTCAGCATGCTTCTCTCCCGGAAAACGAAGAGACACGGTCTTTCCGGCGATCAGTTTGTCCACTGCTTGTCCGTCTATTGAAGCGGATTTGTATGAATGCCCATTGGGTACCCGGACCTTGGACCGGGTTCCCGGCAGGCCGAGAAGACGTATCAAAACTGACCGGTCAGGGATGTTTCGTACAACTTCAAAATCGCATCCCTGGATGGCCGGTTCGTCACAACCGTCGGTGGTCACAAGCAGAAGGCATGATTGAAAAGGGGCCACAGCCACCTCAACCGACTCCTCAGGTGATAAATTTCCCAATATCCGTTCGGTCGGGTGTAACTGTCTGCAATGCACCTCGCCGCCGGTCTGGATACCGATGCGTTCGTCCAGTGGAATGCGATATTTGACGGGATCCCATGTCAGATTGCGAAGGGTGATCAATCGTGTTTTTCCGTTACCTCGTGAGACCGCCGAAGGCCCAAAGGTTTCTTCGGGCAGGGCCATACCGTGTACGAGAATGTCCCGGTATTTGCGATGCAGGTTGAAGATACGGGCCAGTTTGGGGAATTCCTCATCCCGGAGAAACCACGGGCTCCCGTAGAGCTGGGGTGACAAAATCAGGCAGCGGTTGAAGGCCTGGAGGATCAGATCATCTTCCCAGTAATCAAGACTGGAAGAGAGGCATACACCATGATCCTCGGTGAGACGTTTGAGCTCAGGAACAAGACCTCGGGAGATGGCGTCGGCTCGATGGTGGGGTGCCGTGGTTGTATTGGTTGAGAAAACATCGATGTAGGTTTCTTTGCCCCCCCAGAGGAAGGTGGTGGCAAAGGCCTGTGCCCGTTCCAGACCCAGACGATGATTCAACAAGATGAGGTCCGGACTGTACTTCCGACATTCGGTCATCATGTGGATGAAGGCATCTTCTTTCTCGGGGCGCAGGGGCCCACACACGGCATCGAATTTGAATAGGGCGAATTCAAAATCACGGCAAAGGCTCACCATCTGCTCGGTTCGGGCCGCTTCTTCCCGGGGCGTATTCCCAAATCCATCGGGACCGCCCCAGACGCCCAAACGGGTGCCCAATGACTTGGCTTTCTGATAGATGGGCGTGAATCCTTTGGGAAACTGTTTCCTGAATCGGTCGGAATTGACGCTCCCATAAAATCGTTTCCCGTCGATGGCACCGGCATCGAAGGCATAAATATCCAGTACCATGCCGTATTCGTCGTGCATCCATTGGAAAAATTCCAGGTTGATCATGGTCTGGGATTCGGTGGCCCCTTCATTGGTGTTGTTGATCCAGGAGAAGTATTCGGATCGGGAAGGGGTGCTCTCATCGGCTCCGGGGAAGACATCTTTGGTGTTTTGAGCAAAGAGTCCCTGGAAGAGTATGATAATCGCAATAAATGATATTTTGGGTATCATGAATGATTCCTTATGCTGGAGATGCCATCCGGGAAGCCTGGTAAATTGTCTATGAAGATCTCTGATTCTCCCTGCCGAGGTCCAGCGAGCCAGTACCGCTTCACCCGATATTTGCCGGTCTCACAGAACCACTTTTTCCGGCCACGGTTCTAGCTTTGATGTTCCCCAGAGCTTGCTAATGTAATCTATCGAGAATAGATCTTCAAACGCATGCAGCCAATACGTGCCTTTATCGGAAAGAACCACCCGCTCTCCATCATCCTTTAGAAATCCGAGTAGAGCCAATGGTTTCTTATATTTTCCATAGATACTGTCAAAATCCTTCCCAAATCTAACCTTAAAATCCCCTTTTTCAAATCTCGTTTCATAAATCCTCCAATAGAGCCAACCCGCCATTTGCATGTATTCTGACAGATCAATCGATAGTGCAATTGCCTTTTTTCTCTTTTCTATTGCTTTGATATACTCAGTAACATTAAAAGTGTTGAGGTAGAAGACATCGTTTAAGTAAGAACCTCCACTTGCTCCAAGGCCGATGTAGAGAGGTACCGTAACCGAACAGTACTTGGGAATCCCCTGCCTGGTAAATGCCCAAACAGAAGTCCTTTCGAAACCGAAATTATAGAATATCTTTTCAAGAATACCGAGCATCTTTTTTCTCTTTAGTATTGTGGATATCTCATTGCCATTTTCTTTCGCATCTCTTCCCAGTTTTGTATAGGGAAATCTGAAAAGAGGATAAGCTGCAACCTGGTCTACACCCAATTCAACCAAGGCTTGCCCTGCTTGCTCTATTTCGGCATACGTCTGGTTCGGTAATGCAAAAATAAAGTCCACATTAACGCATTCGAAGTTCCTATTCACAGCCCGATTGACTGTTGTCTTCACCTCTTCCGTCGTATAGGGTCTTCTAAGCGTATTCAGATGTCTGTCCTGTAATGCTTCCACTCCAATGCTAAGATTTTTTATGCCCATGGACATAATCGTATTAAGATTCTCGTAACTTAAGTGATTTGGATGACTCTCCATATGGATTTCGCACTGCATATTAAAATGATCAAAAACATGCTCCAGTATGTCTTCCATGCCACTATAAAGCATCGTTGTAGGCGTTCCACCACCAATATAAAAGGAGGTTACCGGTCTGTTACCCACAATATCCGAGTAGAATTCGATTTCTTTTTTAACAGCGATCGTATATCTTTTTGCTACATCTGCACGATAAATCTCTTTGTTGTATGGGCAGTAAGGGCATATTTGTTCACAGAATGGGATATGAATGTAAATCCCCAATTCATCGATATCCTGGAATTTCCTGTTTAACTCCTCGCTTGAAGGGATTCTATTTTTTAGTGCAATTTCTTTTTCCTTCGTAAGAAACCAACTCATTTTATTTCTGATATAACTTTCAAGCATAGGATTCCACTTTTGGATCTATTGTAATCGATTATTTAATTGAATTGCTTTATTTAGATCGTTGGAATTATCAAAAGTTCCGTCAAGATAATTCTTAAACACATGTAAAAATTTAATTGTTTCTTTTTTCACCTTTTTCATGTAAATTTTTTTTAGAGGCCCGGGATTGAGTTTGCACTCTTGAAAGTATTCAACCCGACAACTTTCTTTTCCAGGTTTAAGCTGATAATAACCCGTGGAAGACAGCATTTTGGGTACTAAGCCCGAGTTGCTACTGCTGGATATCATTTTAAAAACAACTTGATGTTCATCCCGCTTCAGAGTTCTTCGCCAGGTAGATGTATTTTCTAGAAATATTAATTTTCGATAAGTATATGTGACATCATACCAATTTTCTCCCTGCCGGACCAATTCAATGGATTTAGCACCTAATGCATACTTAGATATATTTTCAAATTCATATATCAAGGGAATTAACGAATCAAGGTCAACCTTTACAAGAAAACTTCCCCGGAACGAATAAGAATTATCACCCCGAATAAATTCATAATTAAATTCCTCTTTCTCCTGGCCATATATGAGAAAAGGTGAAATCACCATTGTGATGATAATTATTTTATACCAATCTTTCATGTCGATTCATTTTATTATTGAAAAAAGCATGGGAATCACACGACCGGAAACGGTTAAAAGTATTTAAGTGCATTCAAAATAG
>CAZYTI010000307.1:0-5859 GCA_964650065.1 uncultured bacterium | reverse complement strand
GCAAGGAAAATATCCGATCCCCCACGGCTGGATAAACATTCTGATTCAAACCGCACATCTCCTTTGAAATATCCTGTAACCACGAACTGATTACATGCATTGGCAGCAATCTCAAAACCACGGTCCCTTTCACTACCTCCTGCACCTTTGACCCATGCGACCTCTCCGGTAGCAAGGTATTTGACTACAAATATGTCATCATCGCCCTCACCCAGAACCATCTTGTCATCAAATTGGGCCATATCCGTCAAATCCCCGGTCACATACATATTTCCCTCGCAATCCAGACTCATACCCCGTGCCCATGCATTACCGTTTTGGGCGTCTCTTTTCTCCCAGATGCGGTTTCCATATGTATCAAATTTATTCAGAAAAATATCATAGTCAAATTCACCGCTTGACAGATTGTATGTCATGTTATTCCAGATCACATAACTATTGCCTCCTACATCTGTTTCCATGCAAGCTGCCCAGCCGCCCTCCACGCCTCCTGCTCTTATTGCCCAGATGAAGTTGCCTGCTGGATCGCACTTTGCAATAAATATATTAAATATATCCGAATCTCCTTCACTGACCAATTGCGTGGATCCAAAAGTCGCTGTTCCAATGAAATCACCAGCCAGATAGACATTTCCCAGGGCATCTGTCGAGACACCCACAACATCGTCAATATCGGGTCCACCCATACGCTTTGCCCAGAGTAGATGGCCGGATCCATTGTATTTTGCCAGGAACACATCCTTATCTCCTTCCGATATCAATGTGTAATCAGCAAAATCAGCCGACCCCTGAAAGGTGCCGGTTACAAGACAGTTACCCTCTTGATCGGAGATCACGTAATTTCCTTCGTCAAATTCTTCTCCCCCTCCGCGATGTGCCCAGACCACGACCGGCGATTCATCGCCACCGGCGGGATCCGTTATGTCCGTCGTGACCCGGATATTGTCAAATTGGACGATATCCGGATCGGTCGACGACTCTGCATCATAAGCAAACAAACCGATTTGTCCGGTCGTCAAGGCTGCGTCCTGGACCGTTTCCAAAAGCTGATTGTTGACATAGTATCTCAGTTGTGGTCCTTCGGCAACGACTTTCAATGTATTCCACTGATCAACACCTTCTCGAATAGCATCCGATGAACTCCAATCCACCAGGCTCTGGTGACTTCCCTCAACCCGCTTACCCATTCGATACGCACCTGTATTGGTTATTCCGAAATCGTAGCTGTTCTGAGTCGTCCCATCAGATCTGAAATATAAGCCATAGGCAAAAGCGGATTGGGCGCTATTCCCGGAGGTTTTGCGGATATCTGCTTCCCATGAAAAATCGGTAAATGTTTTGTCGAGAAAGGTATACCGATAACGATTCGTATGGTTTCCGGTCATGGTATAGGCACCATCCGACACAGACCAGCATCCGGATACATCATCGGTCCAGTCTGCAGCCTGCCCATCGTTGAAGTTGATCTGGTATGCAGTCTCTGCCGTCTCAGATTCAAAGACCTGAACTTTTTCTGAATCCACCGTTTCATCCCAGGTACCGTCCCCATCACTGTCGATCTGTAACGTGCCCCCACCGGATGCTTCGATCTCTAATTGTACCCGGGAATCCGTACCGGCTTCAATGGGATAATACGAGAATGCATACTCTCCTGCCTCACAAATCGTTACGGCCGCATCCGAATCCACATTCATCTCGAGGGTGTATTCATCATCCTGATCGATCATGAACAGGGTTATATCACCCAGCGCGACGCGCATATCCTCGGGAAGATTTCTATAATCATTTCTCAGATCAATGGTCTGGACGAACACCCCGGTCGGACTTTTCAACGTCGCCGTACTGTCTCCAAATACGACCACCCCACGTTTCCTCGTAAAAAGCTCGTTGGAGAGTGCGCCCGTAATAAAGGCATGACAAGCCGATTGATATTCCATGTCATGAAATACCGAAGTATTGATCGGCATTTGATGCAGGAACTCTCTTGTTGAATTTGTGCCGCTATTTTTTTCTGGGGGGGAGAGTCCCCAGTAATTAATCAGGTGATTGGCCACTTCAAGTGCCTCTTCAACAAATAAACCTGCCACAAGGCTAACCTTCTCGTCTTCCGTCATATATTCCTCAATACTTTCGAGAAAATCCATATAGGAATTTGCCTTATCCTTCACAATATCACAAACCACCTTGAGACCTTTTCCCTCGACCAAATCACACAATTTGTTGGCAAAATCGAGAGGCGGTTTTAATACAGGTACTTGCCATTTGAGAACCTCTAATAGTATATATTTAAATCGGGTTTGTGGCGTAAAAAGACAGAGTACTGTTTTCAGCAGGCCCACTGCACCCTCTACCTTTACATAGAAATATATTTCATCCCTCTTAATCTGAATCCATTCCGACAACACCCGTCCGCTGTTCAACTCGACAAACTGAATGGATGCTCTCAACCAATGCTGACCCTCGCTCTTTACCCACAATCCCGGCAGATCGATATTGGGGTAGTCCTGCATCGGACTCACCATGGCATCCAGATACGTATCATTTCCCTTTCGACCGAAACGGCAGTTTCCATGATACAGTACGTTATCCGGAACCACTTCGCCTAAAAATTTTGAATAGAGCCATCCTGGCCAGGACTGCGGCGGAGGTTTATTGTACCAGTCTACATCTAATCGGATACCCAGCTCCTTGCCCCAGACCAGGGCAGCGTCCTCAAAATAGGCCTTTAGGTTGAGCTGTGGCTGAGACTTCGATCTCACTCCCACGGCCAAACCGAATTGACTCTCAGTTTCTATAATACCCTCCACCCAGCCGGTCAGAAAGTGTTTTAAACTATCCAGTCCGAATTCAAAACCGATATGAATGGTGACCGTATCCTTTAATCCCGTGTCCAGATCTTCAATATAAACCTCGTCCTGTCTCTTCTGCACCAAATAGTCTTCATTGAAATGATAATAGACTTCAGCCACACCGACTTCATCGGCATTCACAGTGACCTGGGTTCCTTTCTGCGTCCCGGTTAAATTTCTCAGTTCTCCCGTATAATCCTCTATTTTGAACCGGATGCGTCTGCCCTTCTTGGGATAATCCACATCACCGCCCACTGTCGTCGTGATCCGGGCCGGATACTGACTGTCTCCCGGAATATAGGCCACATCCAGATCTTCAGAATTATCCGCTTTTTCCGGATCCTGGGGCCTGGCCTCGGTATCGATGGGCGCTCCCACACGAATCCTCCATTCATTGGAATTTCCGGTGTTCTTGTCCAATGCATTGATGGTAAAGTAATCCATCCTGAGGATATCGTTTTCATATAAATCCACAAATAAGTCGATTTCAGTCACACCACCTGAGGTGAACACTTCACCCGATGGGGGTACAAAATAGACCCCCTCCATCTGAGGTTCCACCGTAAACTGAACCGTATGCATATCTGAAATCAGCTTGCCGTCATCACCAAACACTTTCACCACAATTTTGTTAAAGCCATACTCAAACCAGGCAGGTGACTCGAGTTCGATTTTTAGAGCGGGCATATAATCAAAAACGCCTCCTTCATCAGCCTTCCAGCATAAATAGCCAAGATAGTTCTCAGCCAAGAATTGAGCATCCCGTTTCCTATCCTCGTCATAATGATCACCAAATAAACGTCTCGTGACCTCTGTACTGATAATGTACAGATCATTTAAAAAATAACAGGTGTACTTAACCGAATCTGCAAAAACTTCTTCCTTAATTTTCCCTTTTCGGCTGTCCCAAATCTCATTTTCTGTATCATCATAATTGGGATACTGATCCCAGGCATTATTCGCCTGATCGGTATCCGGGTAGTATTGAAAGATTAATGAAATCCAGGAAAGCTCGCCTGCCCTCCATCCCATGCAACGATAGATATTTTCTTGTTTGGTATATTCCACATTAGTCAAAGACATGTCTGTTGCAGCGGCTTCACAAACATCATGCAGCAGCTGCTCAAGATCCAACGGGATCGTCTGGCTATAAGTCTGAGGAATAAGAGCGAAAAACAGACACACAATCACGAAGGTGATGATTCTCTTTGTCACAAACATAATAAGTCCTCTTCACTAATAAATGACGGGTTCGATAATGTAACGAGACAAAAAATGTCCTACGAAACCATTTAACGATCCCTCAATCCCATGGACTCAGCATTGGGACAGATGTTTTTAGCCCGGCAATGAATACATGCGATTTTTGGAAAAATGATAAAAATACGCAAATAGATAAGGGATATTTCGTATACAATTCCGAATCTGCCGGCATCCATTATCTCCGCAAAGAGAATGTAAGTTCGATGGAGTCTCTATAAAAAATCTTGGAGCCTTTCCTGCCCGCCGTGCCCGCGGCAGGCAGGCAGCAGGTGGGGAGTCTTCGTTGCGAAAATTAATGAACAACAAAGATAAATCACAACAAGCTGGCCACCGCATCCACAGCTTTCTCGATATGTTCGACAGTATTGTAGATGTGGGGACACATTCGTATTCCCGGTAAATCCCCGCCAAACACAGCACATCCAATATTGAATTCATGGTAAAGGGTATTCAGGGCTTTGGTGAAGTCAATACCCGGAATGTAAAAAACAACGACACCTCCACTGAATTCCGGCTGAAGAGGGGTGTAGAATTTGACATTCTTAATTCTACTTTTCAATCTTGTCTTTAAAGAGTCGGCAAGGAATCGAATCCGTTTTTCAATTCGCGTCTTGCCGATGGTATTGTGGAATTCCACGGTCTTGCCCATGGCCGCAATCCTGGCATCATCTCTCTGGCCTAAGGTCTCAAACTTTCCGGCCCCTTTTTCCAGCGAACTTTGATAACCAACGCCAACGATGGAAGGCCATAATCCGGCGATTCTCTCCTTTCGGACATACAAAACCCCCACTTCCCTGGGTCCGATGAACCATTTATGGGAACTCCCGGTATAGAAGTCACAGCCCATATCATGCAGGTCCACCACATGGGAACCAAAGGTCTGGGCCCCGTCGATGTGGGTCAGGACACCCTTCTCCCGGGCCATCCGGCAGATCGCTTTGGCGGGAAGGGCAGTCCCCGATATATTTGAAACATGGGAAAAACAGAAAATTTTGGTCCTTTTGTTCAGCGCATCCCGGAAGGGTTTGATGAGCGCTTCCTGACTCTCAAATTCCGGAGGTACCTTCACCCGTCTGACGGTAAAACCGTACCTCTCGGCCCGGACATCCCAGGCTATATTGGCCGTGGGATGATTCTCATCCCAAATGACCACTTCATCATCCGGTTTAAAGGTAAGGCCGCCGATGACAATATTGTTACCTTCACTGGTATTTCGAGTGATGGCGATCTCTTCGGAGCTTGCTCCGAGATAGGCTGCCAACGCATGACGGGCCCCTTCGCGCAAATCATTGAATTTCCCCCGATTATAAAAGGAAGGATCCTTATCAATATCCCGGGTAAGATCAAACAGCATTTGTTGAACCGGATAGGGAGAGGGACAAAGATTTGCGGCATTCAGCATAATCAAACCTTTTCGGACCAAAAAATGTGCCTTCACCAGTGTCCAGTATGCTTCATCGCCTGAATCCGTTCCGGAAAGCCGGAAAGCGGTCTCTTTCAGTGTATCGAACGCATCCGCATTATCACCAAAAGATATGGAGGGTACTGCGGCCAGGGCTGCCGCACCGCCAAATAATCGTTTTATAAACTGTCTGCGTGGTAGGCCCCGGATATGATCGGGAAAATTCTCAATGGCCGGTTGTTGCAAGTTCTCTTTTTTCATGGAATACTCCCAGATATATAGATCCCTATTGTCAAAAATTAACCACAGAGCCCACAGAGAAATTATTAATATTATTTAAATTAC
>CAZYTI010000306.1:5506-5892 GCA_964650065.1 uncultured bacterium | reverse complement strand
AAGCAATGTGGTCACCCTGGATGGAGATGGGGATTATGTGGATTTTGGCGGTGATGCACTGTTCAACTGGCAGGGTGGCTGGACAGCTGCCTTCTGGGTCAAACTCAGGAACTGGGATGAAGGCTGGGATACCTTCCTGAAGAAGAGTAATTCTTATTCATTTGAGAGGAATCTTGACCAGGAGAGTCTTGCTTTTTATCACTGGCCCAACTGGACTGGAACCACGGTCGATTTTACTGCTGATGGCCAATGGCATCACATTGCTGCCACATTGAATGGTGCAGAACAGAGGTTGTATTTGGATGGAGAATTGATCGCAAGGGTTCCCAATGCAGGCGCCTTTGCTGAGAATGCCAATTCAGTGATCTTGGGATCCGATGGAGGCG
>CAZYTI010000306.1:0-5496 GCA_964650065.1 uncultured bacterium | reverse complement strand
CAGTTGCAATCAAATCACCATCCAGATATAACCGTTGGACGGGGCTGAACAACGGTTATATCTGGATGGTGATTTGATTGCAACTGTACCCAATGCCGGGGCATTTGCAGCAAATGCCAATCCGGTTATCTTGGGGTCCGATGGAGGAGGAGGTCGTTATATCGATGCATCCTTTGATGATGTGAGATTCTATCGAACTGCATTGCCTGAAGGGGAAATTGTGGAACTGGCAAGAATAGATCCGGCTGACTTACTCGTAGCCCACTACATGTTCGAAGGTGATTTTACGGACGCTTCCGGGAATGGTTTAAATGCCATGGCGTACGGCGATGCTGCGGTTGTTTTTGATGCGGGCCTGGGAAGCAGTGTGGTCACCCTGGACGGAGATGGGGATTATGTGGATCTCGGAGGCGATTCGTTATTCAACTGGCAGGGGGCCTGGACCGCCGCCTTTTGGGTCAAACTCCGGAACTGGGATGAAGGCTGGGATACGTTCCTGAAAAAGGGCGATTCTTTTTCATTTGAGAGGAGTATCGACCAGGAGAGTCTGGCCTTTTATCACTGGCCCAACTTGACTGGGACTACGGTCGATTTTACGGCCGACGGCCAATGGCATCACATCGCCGCTACTCTGGATGGTGCCGAACAGAGAATGTACCTAGATGGCGAATTGATCGCAGCTGTAGCAAATGCAGGCGCCTTTGCTGAGAATGTCAATGCAGTGATCTTGGGATCCGCCGGAGGCGAAGGTCGTTTTATCGATGCATGCTTTGATGAGGTGAGGATTTATGCGGGTGCCTTGACTGAACAAGAGGTTGCGGAATTGGCCGACATGGAAGCAGCCAATTTTCTAGTGGCCAATTACACATTCACAGGTGACTTTACAGATGCCTCTCGAAACAACCTGGATGGAACGGCGTTTGGAGACGCCGCGATCGTTTATGATGCGGCCAGAGAAAGCAATGTGGTCACTTTGGATGGTGACGGGGATTATGTGTCTTTTGGTGGTGATCCATTGTTCAACTGGCAGGGGGCCTGGACCGCGGCATTCTGGGTAAGACTTCGAGATTGGGATGAAGGCTGGGATACGTTTCTGAAGAAAAACGATTCTTTTTCCTTTGAAAGGAATATCGATGGAGAACAACTCGCCTTTTACCACTGGCCCAATTGGTCGGCCTCGACCGTTCCTCTTACGGCCGATGATCAATGGCATCACATTGCTGCTACGTTGGACGGCACAAACCAGAGCGTCTATCTGGATGGAGAACTGATCGGTTCCATTGCCAATGCTGGAGCGTTCGTAGATAATGCCAATTCTGTGATCTTAGGATCCGCAGGAGGGGATGGTCGTTTTCTTGATGCCTCTTTTGATAATGTTCAAATCTTCAGTGTCGCTTTGGATGGAAATCAAATCAAAGAATTAGCAGGAGTCGTCACTGTTGAAGAATCCAAATTAGCGGCTCACTATCCATTTGAAGGAAATTTTAATGATGCATCGGACAATTTTCTTCACGGAACTCCCAACGGGGATGCGGCCATCGTATACGACCCCGATCGGGAAAGCAATGTGGTGGCCCTGGACGGAGATGGAGACTATGTCGACTTTGGAGACGATGATCTATTTGACTGGAATGGTGCCTGGACTGCGGCATTTTGGGTGAAGCTTGTAGAGTGGGATGAAGGTTGGGATACGTTTCTTAAAAAGGATAATGCTTATTCCTTTGAGAGAAATATTGACCAAGAGAGCCTCGCATTCTACCACTGGCCCAACTGGGCCGGGACCACGGGTCCCTTAACCGCCGATGGCACCTGGCATCATGTCGCGGCCACACTCGACGGTACAACCCAGAGCTTATACATCGATGGATATTTGGCCTCGAGTGTAGCGAACGCAGGTGCCTTTGCCGATACCGATGCCCCTGTCATTCTGGGCTCAGACGGTGGGACCAGTCGGTTCATCAATGGATTTTTCGATGATCTCATGATCTATAATGAGGCCCTGTCAAGTGAAGCGATTAGAACAATGGCAGGAGCTCCGCCCTTCCAAGGCACCATTGTCCAGTTTGACTTTGAGGATGACCTGGTGAACTCGGCCGCATTGGGCGGGACGGCCATGGCCCATGGTAATGTGTCCTTTGTCGATGGGATGCCTGGTATGGGCAAGGCTGTCTATTTAGACAATGATGCCGAGACGGATACCAGCTGGATCGAGTTTCCCGATATACCCGAACTGGATATCACCGGAAATATGACCATACAAGGCTGGTTCAAATATGCGGATACCACACCATCCGACTGGAATAATCCATCCTATCTGGTGAGCAAAGTCCATAAATACGGTGACTATAATTATCGGGTATGGAACGAATTAAATCCAACAGTATCGGGTGGTTATGACGCTGCTGAGAATGCCGGTTTTGTGGATAGTCCCGTTGCTTCGGTTTCATTGGATTCTGCAGTGCATTTTGCCGATCAATGGTATCAATTTACTTTTCAACGGGATTCTGCATTGAGAGTCGTCACGACGGCCGTTCATGACGAGAATGGGGATCTGATCGATTTTAACTTCAGGCAATCCCATCCTGCGCTTGATTTACCGGCAACATCTGACCTACCCCTGTTGCTCGGACGTTCGCGCCCGGTGACTGATGATTATTTCAACGGTTATCTGGATGAGGTTAAAATCAGTAACGTCCTGGAAGCGTTCGATTTACCTCCGGTTATCCTGTATCCCCATTACCTGACCAATCCCGTCTATTCGCAGAAGATAGGCAATCAGGATGAGAATCTCACTCAGTATGAGGTCAGTGCATCTATTGCCGTTGTAGGCGCTGCCAATGGCATCGCCAGTGCGAAAGTCATGTATCATACCGTTGCCGATCCCTATGAAAAAGTGGCCATGGATGATCCAAGATGGCTGGAAGCGGATATGACAGAAGGTGTCGATAACCTCTATACCGGTTATATACCTCAGCAACCCTTTGGTACGGTCATCGATTATTATATCACGGCGACATCTGCGACCGGAAAGATGTCGACTTTTGGTGCCAATCCGGATAGTACCTATGACCGGATCGGTGTGTGGCGGGAGAATGATATGGTTCTCAAATTATCATTCGAAGAAGATGATTTGAATTTTATCGACTCGACGGATTACAATCATGATCTTGTCACCCTCGGTGATTGGGTCATATGGGATGATCCGGACGACCAGGTAGAGGGTAACTTCTGTGCTTACCTCCCGGAAGGATCAGATGCCCTGGGTGAAATCATCTCACCGTTTTTATCTACCGAAGCATATACCATTACGGCATGGGTGAGACCGGAACCGGATCTCATGGAGCACAACACATACATCATAAGTAATACACCTCACAGTTACAATGATAATTATACGCCCATGGGTCCCTGGTGGAATATCAATTATTCATTCCTGCATCGATACCAACATATCAAGAACGATGTCTATCATGAGAACCGCTGGCCTGGAGAATTTCCGTGGCATGGGGACCGCTCCTTTGTCCCGGCGGATACTCTGGGTAATTGGGCTCACTACCTGGTCAACTGCGGACCGGAAAGCCTCGTTGTCCAGATTAACGATGAAAACGATTTGCCGGTCGAGCGAAGCGTATATCGAGGTCCGTTGGGTACAGGATGGGAACATGATTTTATACCCATAGCACCCTCCTTGTCAAAATTCAGGATCGGACCTCCGGGCCCTACCGATTCGACGCCTCAATATTCCGGTTATCTCGATGAAATCGTGGTTTACAATTACCAGACCATGCCTGGAAATTTTGCACTTCTGCCGACGAACGTCAAATATGAGACGATTATTCCCAAGCAATACGCATTATTTCACAACTACCCGAACCCCTTCAATCCCACCACACATATCCGTTTTAACCTGCCAAAGACCGAGCAGGTCACAATCAAGATTTATGATGTGATCGGTCGATTGACAAAAACTTTGGTCGATCAAAAAATGCGGGTCGGACAACACACGATTACCTGGGATGGAACGGATGAACGGGGAATCAGAGTGACGTCCGGAGTCTATTTTTATCGATTGGAGACTGAAGGATATTCAAAGACCCGAAAAATGTTGTTGCTAAAGTAAACCGCGAGATCTTATTTGGTATGGGAGCTGGGAGTTATTCCCAGCTCTCATACTATGGGCTCATTCTTTATGTAGGGTCATTATTTTTAATCGGAAATATTTATGAATAAACATCCTTGTCTGAATAAAACCGGGCTGTATCAATGTGGTTCTTTTTTAATCATCTGCATGCAGATATTACTTTTTTTAAGCTGCAACAATGACTATAATTTAACCGGAGTCAATTCATCGAATCCCGGTCTCATTCGGATTTTTATAAAATCAGATAACACGGATAATCACATTATCATTGCCGGTGATACGGTCTCAGTAGGGAAGGATTCTGATTTCCTCGATTTAAGTATAGGTCAGGGAAGAGCCTATCGGGATTCCAATTATGCGATACTTTACAAAAGTATTGACCAGGATAGTATTGATTCCTACCGTGAATTAACAAAAATGGTAAATATCATTAAACTGGATGAGAATACATATCAAGAGTTTCTAATCTTTGAATCTTTTTTACCGCCCGCATCCTTCGATTCATTAAGGATCGGGATGACGGCATCATTTCTTCAGATTGGATATTATCAGATTCCAATAGAAATGCCGGAAGGTGTGAGTACAATCGTTACATTTCAGCAGAAATTTGATATCCACGAGGATGGTGTCACGGAAATATACTTATCCATCAAACCTTTTCATTCATTGGTTCGAGTTGGGGATTCTTATCATTTTTTAATTGATATAGAAGTCTCGGAAATCAAATATTTGTAAATGAAAAGGTGGGGAAGATTTAATGAGAAAAAAAGACTATTTATATCTTATATGTTTAGTTCTAATACTCGTATGTAATTCTTGTGTTCAATTTTTCGAGCCTGAAAATGCGAGGCCCAACAATCCCCCCAATACGACGATGGCCAATGTACCGGTACAAGATGATACCCTCTATGCCCTGATTGATCTGATGTGGGATGGTGAGGATGATGATGGTTATATAGTGGCATTCGAATTTAAGTATACAACATATCCCTTAGAGAATGTACTGGGGGATTCTATTGTTCATAACTGGCAAGAAACTGAGGAGAGCAATTTGACGATTGCTTTCACCTCGCCGGATTCTATCAATCGTCAACATTTCCAGGTCCGAGCAATCGATAATTCAGGAAATGTAGATCCAACGCCTGCAACAAAAACGCTGTACACCAACCGCACGCTTCCACCCAGTACAAAGATTCTATCACCTAGAACCGGCACTGAGTATTTTGCCACTCTGGAGACAAATTATTGGTGGCCCGGTGTCGTCGTGACAGTGACAGGGGATGACAAAGATGGTCGTATTATTGAATATGGGTGGTCAGCCGATGGTGGTGATTGGCAGTGGGTTGCAGCAAGGG
>CAZYTI010000305.1:0-5908 GCA_964650065.1 uncultured bacterium | reverse complement strand
ATACGATAATAAAAAAGTTCCATATAAGGTGAAAAGCTTTCTTTCCCGGCTTCGTGGCCACGTCAAACACGAATCCTTTTCCAACGATTGACATGGGAAACCTTCCGTTAAAAGGGATATAGTGATGCCATTTTAGAGATGAGGCAGGGCCGTTAGACCGAAATTTTCCCGTTGTTACAACAGACGCAGTATCTGATACGACCCTTTGTATTCCGTCACGATATCCTTCGACGATGAATTGATACCTTTTACCAATCTGCAGTTCGGGGTATGAATGAAAGTTACCTGACACCTGGCCGGATTTCACTTCCATTGAAACATCGTCTCCCCTTCGATAGATGACCTGATAATAATCAAAGGAATTAACATCTACAGGATTCCATTGGTCGTCCGCTTTCTCATAGACTTCCCAATATAGTGTACAATTCACCGACTTGGGGAGTCCTATCCAATTTTTTTGGATCGTGCGCTGCACATCTGAAATATTGATTCTGTATTCATCCTGTACAGCCTGAAGACTTTGAACGCAGAACAACTGCAACAGAATTAAGCTGAAAAAAAGTCTTCCGGCAGGATATTTCTTTAAAGTCATTATATTATCCTCCGTACCAAATGATCTATAACTATCCCTGTTTATAATAGCTGTCCGCCAAGCAACATGATATCATCATCTTGGCGGTAAATCATGTTTTTCAAAATAATAGACCAGGAACTGCTGGGTTAAATTGTTAATTTTTGCCCAGTCTGAAACGTCTATGGCTTCAATTAATTCATCGGCTCTTTCCTCTACAAACCGACCATACTCCAAATTCGGAAATAATCGTTGTGTCTTCAGGAGTTCAGCAACACCTTCGTCAGTTTGATTCATCAACAATGTACATAATCCGATAAGGAATTGAGCATCATCGACGATATAACCATCCCAATAAATGGGATAACGGGGATAATTGGATTCCAGTCGGTTTGTCTTATTCGCCAACACCACACCCAGCGTGGTAATTGCGGTCTCAAACTGGCCACTCTTGATCAAGGCCTCACCAAGGCCCATAAACGAGAGGTAGACCATGCTGTTTAAATCTTGCTCCACCTCATAGCGTTTCATAGCGTTCCTGAATACTTCAATCGCACCATCCCAATCACCCAGAGCCTTTTTACACGTTCCCAGTAGAAAGTAGCCCCTTAATGTGGGAACTTCATTGGTTTCTAAAATCGAGACCGCATCTTGGATACGGCCTGCCATTATATATGACTCACAAAGATTTAGGAGTTTTTCATTGTTCATCGATTGGCTCGACTCTGCCAAAATGGGTATATACTCTCTAACGGCATCGTTTGCTTTCTTTTGAGCATCACCGATTTTTCCTGCCTTTAAAAATGACTTTGCTTCATGAAATAACCAATCCGCTCTCCCTACACCACCACTTAAGCCATAATATCTTCGTATTTTTGAGCTGTCCTCTAATACAGTCAAATTTTCGACAGCATCGAATACAAATTCATTCGGGTATTCTGCCAGAACCCGTAATAGATGATTACGGGTCTCGCGATCGTTTGTATCCCGTTCTCGCGAAACATCCATGAAATATCCCGCCCCCATCTCCCTGCCCATTTGCAAAGTGATAAAAAACCGACTGTCCTCTGGGAGATCCGGATGAAAACCGTAAGCATAATCAATCCTCAATAGGGTGGAACTCGTGATGGGCATTGTGAGTCCGCATCCCAATGCGGTCCCTTCATAACGGTTGTTAAAGCCAGCTCTGGGGGAAAACACGAAACCACTTCGAGAAATAGGGAAATATCCTTCCATACCAAAATAGGCACCGTTATTGGTTCCTTCATAAAATTCAGCATCGAAAGAGGTTAGAATCTGGGCATTGCCTACAAATCGTCGGAGTGAAATCCAACCAGAAGGAATCCAATCCCTGAATACCCATCGATAGCTAATTCCACATCTGAGAATCTGCGGGAAATGATCTCTCGCTTTTTCCCCGACACGCCATCCGGGTTGCATCACATTTTGAAAGACCATACCCAAACGAAGGGGTAATAAATATCGAAGTGGGATTACTTCGAATAGGGGCGCATGAATCGGCTGAAATGTAAATCCGAGATCCATACCAGTTGACCAATCTCTGTTTTCCCAACCGATTTGAGCCGAGGGTGATGATTCCAATCCGGAAAAATTTTGGTTCACAAACTTTAAATTGAAACCATACCGGAAAATTCCCCACGATCCGACCTCTTCGCGAGCCCACGCGAGGAGAAAAGCATTCTCACCGATTCCAAAATCCCCTAGATACTCTCCCGTATGAGTCCTTTGCTCATATCCGGTGCTGGAAAGACCGATCCAGCCGAAGCCCAACGCCGTAGCCGGACCGATGAGGAAACGACCCACTTTGTCCCGAACATTTTTTCCAATACGCGGAACGACAACACCAAAATGGGTGAATTGATTATCAAAGTAGAGGTCCGAATACATAGAGGCGAATTCCAGGCGCTTTGTACCTACGATACCTGCAGGATTCCAGTAAACCCCACTGGCATCATCCGCTATAGATACGAATGACCTTCCCATTCCCAGAGCTCGACCGCCGACACCAAACCTAAGGAAATTACCGGCTTGTCCCCCATCCTCTTGAGCCCAAACAGTAACCACGCAGCTAAGAGAAATCGTGGCGATTAAAATGATTTTTTTCATTTTTCCTTCCATCATCTTCTCAAATTTTGGTACAAAGACCTGGTTTATCTTAGCACTGCAATTTTACAATGTAGCTGAGTACTGCCTCTTGTTACACAGAGATACCCACCCGTAGCCACACGTTTCCCATAACCGTTTCTTCCATCCCACTCAAAAAATTCATCTAAATAAGCGTTCTTTTGTAATATCCGGATCAGATTTCCGAAAGGATCAAATATACGCGCTTCTGTAACCAGAGGATTGGCGACTTTAATAATCGTTCTCCCATCATTTTCCGGATTGAAAGGGTTGGGGAAGCATATCATTTTATCATCATCGACTTCTTCCTCCCACCAAAAAAGTGTTTGGGAATAATCACCAATTTCCTGTCCGGATACATCCATAACTGAAACATACAGAGTAATGGGCATATGTTCGGGAGATCGAATGGTATAAGGAACCGTCACATCAATGGAATCCTTTGGGGGTACGATTGCATGAAAGAGAATTTCATTAAAAGTATCGCTCTTTTCGCGCAATACCACCTGCATAATTTGACCATGTCGATCAACAGCCTGGACATGTATTTGAATCGTTGCACTATTCACCCATCGGGTATCACCGCTTTCCTGGAGATTTAAAATCTCAACGAATTTCAACATGGGTGGGGTGTTGTCTTGGATAGACCAGGTCGGTTCAGACCAGTGGCTCACATGAAATGCACCATCCGAACCCTGAGCAAAATATCTCAAACGATATTCAATAGATATTCCTGTGGGAAGAGCTTCGAAGGTCGCTGAATCGATGTCACTTTCGACGAAACCCCACAGGTCGGTTTGATTATAGCCGGCCTTGATCTCAAAAAAGAGAAGATGCATCCCAAGATCGGCCAGCTGAGCCCGGACACTGTCCCCGTACCAATAGACGGTATTACTCTCTCCCCAGGTGAATGGAGGCTCTGCCATGAGGCGCGGAGCAGGGAGTGTGGGTTCTAAATCCATGGACAATTCCGATAGGAGTGGCATCACTTTCCGAGGTGTTTCCCAAGCCCGCATTCTCTTCTCCTGTCCCATAGCATTCCCAATGATGAAAATCGAGAATGCCAAAAGGCCAGGCACTACCATTTTTTTATAAATACGTTCACTCATATCCTTTATCTCCATATCCGACAGAATTCAATTTCAACTTCGGATTATTTTATCACGGTCATTTTCATCCACTTGTTAAATACCTGCCCATTTTTCGGTTTGACATAGACACGGCAGAAATACACACCCGATGCAGTATACCTGCCTTGATCATCCCTTCCATTCCAAACCACCGAATGATAACCGGCGGGTTTGGATTCATCGATCAGCGTTTTTACCAAAGCGCCCAAAACGTTGACGACGTGGATTTCGACCTTCCCTGATACGGGAAGTTGATACGCTATAACGGTCTGTGCATTGAAAGGATTGGGATAGTTGGGTTGGACCTTAAAAACTTTGGGTATCTCGTTGGACAGGCCCAACACACCGGTTTTTTGAGTTCCGTCATCATTATTCGGATAGGTCATGAGTTGGGACCATCCACTTTCCCAATTTTCATTGACTCGCGCCTTCACCCGGAACCAGGTTGTATCCATGACAATCGATCCCCAGCCCGAACCGCACACAAAATCCATCGCTTCGATCCAACCACTTCGGCAAAGGAGACGGTCTATCAAATCGGGTTCATCCACTTCATAGCCCAATTGAAAATGTTCAGGTAATTGAGCAATCTCAACAAAATATTCAATATTGGCTCCACCTTCCCATTGGACCGGTTGAATTTGACATGTCTTAAATCCTGTGGGAATGGGAGGTTCTGGCGTGGGCACAAAGAAATCTTGTCCAAACCATATACTCTGAGTCTCGTTACCAGCACTGTCTATACTGACGATGCGCCAATGATATTCAGCATTCTTTACCGTATCCGGGATCTGGTAGATATGCGTCGTATCGATTAAATCAGAGACTGTAAAAACAGGGAGAACCTGTATTGTCTGTTCATCTCCGGCAGTAGACCTGCGAATGACCCGATAATTGGCCACATTCCCAATACGGGTACTCCAAGGTGTGCCTTGATCTCCCGGCCACTCGACACCGCTTCCAGACCACTGAATATGGGCAATAATGGTATCCGGTAATCCAAAATAGGCCTCTGTCGATCCGACAGAGAGCGTATTGACCGCCTTGGGAAAGAAGGGATCAAAAATTGTGATGCTGGTTGACGACCAGATTGCCACTATTGGATGATCCCATCTGTCTTTGGCTGTAACGCGGCAGTAGACCGTATCATTCTGCATATTCACCGCATCAGGAATTCTCACCCTTATTTGCCGATTGAGGGTATCTGCCGGAATCCAATCCGTGGTCGCGGTGATGGTAAATATGGATGGAAAGTTTTCATGAACACTCAACTGAACACGAAGAAATGCGGCACCTCGCGTTGATCCTGTCAAGGGATTTCCGTATTCATCTTTCCATTGCCATGAGACATCGATGGAATCGGTATTAAAATATTGCGTATCTATATGAAGACGATCCGGAATGTAAACGAGACCTGTATCACAGACAGCCCATTTACTATTGGTCGCTACAATCTGTCCCAGACTGTCCATTGCTGAAACACAGTACTCATAGTTAAGCCCATGGTGTAAATTATATGAATCCATGTACGATGTGACACCGGAAGAGAGTAAAACCCTCACCGTATCTTTAGCCTGAATTCGGCATAAGTCAAAATATTCAACCGGTAGATTATCCACGAGGGTGTCTTCGTCCCAACTCACAAACATGGAACCTTTCGGTTGCGGTTGTACGAAGAGGGAATCAAGTTTTGCCAAATTGATGGTATAAGGTTGAGACCAGCTGCTGGGTCTCCCACTGGGTGCGAGAGGTGTCTCCTGAATCCTGAATATATAGTTATGCCCTCGCAATACATTGTCAGTGTAGGCAAAGGATGTAGCATCCAGAGGATCTGAAAGGTTATCCGATAAATATACAATATTGGACAGGGTGTCCTGGGAGATCATTACCCGTGTCTTCCATGAAGCCGACGCTTTTGTCGGACGAACACGGTCCCAATGAATGACCATAATAATTTCACCCGTCCTCGCGTCAATAATGTCATGAGATTCGATCGAAGGAGGCCGGCTACAGTAAGCCGAGTCAATATTTGAAAAGTACACAAACCGCTGCTTCTCAAATT
>CAZYTI010000304.1:0-5920 GCA_964650065.1 uncultured bacterium | reverse complement strand
GGGGATTTCATCGATCCCCTCCGATGCCGGTGTAATATAATCCTCGACGTCAAAATTGATGACAACGGCCGTTTTTCTTCGTTCGGTGGAGCAGGTCAAGATGAAAACACCGGCTAAAAGCATCCCCAAAATGATACTTATTTTTATCGATCTCATCGCGAAGTTCCTAATATAAATTTTTTATCTGTATTTTTGCGTACAATGCCGAGGTAGAGCTTACAGGTCAGGATTTAACACATTTGGACTTTTGAAATTTGTTGATTGCAAACCATCGCATCAGACATCATTTCATTACCTATTCAAATTCTTAGAAAAATTTTCCGCTTATAAAGCCAGTAACAGATCCCCCACAACGATGCCCATATCACCAATGCCGTGATTATCTTCACAGGCATATCTCCAATCCAACCAAAGAATCCGCCGATAAATGGATGAACAATATGGTGTATCCATTTCGTGCCTGCCGTATTGGTAAAGAGGTAAATGATAATGGATTTCATTCCCTCTTCGGCAAAATATCGAGGGACTCTCCGAATTCCCTTCAAATCGATGAACCAGTATGAAAGGCTCAACGCGGTAAGGCACCATCCGCCACTCACGATGACAAAGGAACTGGTACAGATACGTTTAATAATCGGTGTAATGGGATTGAGCGTATAACCCACAACAATGCCTATCAAACCGGCAAAAAACAGTATCCTGATTTTTTGGAATTCGCCCCGATTGCTTCTCAGTACCTGGCCTGCCAAAACACCCCACATGGTATGGGCAGTAGTAGGGACTGCATTAAACGCGACCCAGTGTCCCCCTGAAAGTTTCCCCATCAAAAGCATATCAACCCAGGAACCGAAATTTTGATCGGGAACAAAGGCTTGATTGAATCCGGCAACCGGCCACGTACGGTAAAGCACCTCCGTTAAAATCAACAAACAAAAGGTAATGATGAGTTGCATCTTAACAGGTTTTCTCATCAACAAAAAGGCCACTAGATAGGTAAAAGAAAGCTGTGTCAGCACATTCCAAAGCTCGAATGTGAGTTTTCCCGGACCAATACAATACAACCCCCAACCGAACAACAATAGCAAAAAAGAGCGCAACAACGCATGCCTGAATGTTTTCCCCCAACTGTTACCACGATCCCACCGTTTTACGAAAGAGAAAGGCATGGCCACACCCACAATAAACATGAAAAAGGGTTGCACCAGATCCCAAAATCGTAATCCGTTCCAGGGATGGTGGTGAAACTGATTTCCAATACTGGCAATGACGGTTCCCTCAAAGGCCGGATCAATGAGCAGATGATAAATATGCGTTCCTTCGGCGATGAGCAGGAACATGGTCAATCCACGAAAAAAATCCAGTGAGAGCAGCCGATCCGTTTTTATTTCAACCTGATTCTCCTGGCACATCCTCCATTTTCCTTTTTTCTTTAATCCTATCCTGTTGGGCTTCTAATCGGGATAGAGTTCGATTTTTATATTCCTTAAAATACTTTTTTAATACATCGCTGTTAGGATAGTGGTTCAATGCATTGAGAAAAAAGTGTCTCGCTTCTCCGGGTACGTCACCGGTCAAATAGGATCGAGCAACGAATCGATAGGCCCGTTCAGAAAATTTAATTTCTGCAAAATGATTGATATACAAAAGTATATCTTCTCTGCGGGATCTATGTAGCGTGGTTCGTATGTTGTAGATGACATCATCATATATGGTTTTATGTCTTTTCCGGGTGGGTTCAAAGGACTGTGTATTTTGTGCGATGTCTGGCCGATTGAGAATCACCCGCCCGATGGAAATGATTCCGTTAAGGTCTCCCCTTTGTATTTGTTTCTTAAAGAGTTTATACGCAGCTAAAATATCATCTGGATTTTTTTCGTACTGTGCGAATATCGTGGGATAAGTGTTGATGCCCTCACGTGCATCTTGAAGTATCTGTAAATATTGCTTTCGATAACCTGCGAGATCGATAATACGATCGATTTCTATACCATCTGATCCCAATAGCAGTAAGGTGGGAAGATGTCGAATCTCATACTTCTTCTTCACGGACTCGACCTGTGCCTCCTCCCCATCGAAGCGCAACGAAAAATAATTTTGGTTCACAAAGACGCTGAACTCAGCGTTGTCGAATTGGTCTTCCAGGTTCGAACCATCACCTCAACCATCTCCGCAGGAGAAAAGAATGAGCAGATTCTTTCCTTCTTTTTTCGCGTCTATCAGAGCTTGTTCATAAGATCCTCTGAACCAGACGGTTTTTTGTCCCATGAGAATAGATGTGAACAGGATTAAAAATGGGAATACTGTGATTTTTCTCATCGTTTGCCCTACCGTTTGTTGATGAACAGAGGGATTATTCCCAACTCAGATTCTACTCTAATATAGTACATGAGAGCCACATTTGCGACATTTTTTTGATCATTATTTTAAAATGAGGTGGATGGATTTGAACGGGGGCCGGTTCACATTAGTCCACGGCTGTCTCCAAATTCATTTCACTATGGCGTATCGAGCAGTCCAATTCCAGCAGGATATGGAGGGGAACCGAAGTGTCATATCTATTTACTGAGATTTCAAAAGATTGGTAATCATCGCTCACAAGATATGATACGTCTAATGGTTTTTTCTCTCCCTTGATCATTTGAAAGGCAAAGGGTTTCCGCTCAATGACGCATCCGAGTGATGATTTTATTACCAAGTCACCATTGACATTGTAATATATTGCATCTGCCCTGTCATATTTTAACTTTATTTTCTCGGGATCACCCTGGGGATTAATAGTAAACCGTGTTTTGAGGATACTCTGGTATCCAGAACAGACCACATCAATATGGTCATATAAATCTACAAATCGAATTCTTGAAAAATGTGGAGTGTCGGGTGATTGGTCAAAGGGACGGTTGGACTGTTCCCCCATGTCAGGTGATTCACTTGCCTCTTCCCCAATTATTTTCGCTCGTAAATTTGCTCCTGAAAAATGGCGTTTTAATATAGGGTTTTGTTCTGACCCATGAATGGTATCTTCCCCATCTTTCCTCGGGGTTTGGGATTTTGTATGGCTTTGACGCTTTGCTGGATTCGTCTTCCCGGGATCGAATATGAAAGCAATCTCATTTTGAGCAAAGAGGATTGTGGCAGCATGATTCTTGGCAATATACTGTGTCTGACTACCATATTGTCCATTGTTCTGTGCAAATATGAGTGGGGTCCTGGAAGCATCATAACGCGTATCTGTTTCTTGAATACCGGAAAAAAATAATAATGCAATAAATCCCAAAATCAATATGGAAAAGATGATCTTACCCATGATGTTGCCCTTTTCGATATCAGTGTTCACTTGGTTTTTCTCTTTGATCGCCCATAGGATTTCAATACGTTTCATTGCACAAATTTGACATCGTACTATCGTTACCTAAGATTGGGATTTATATTTTTAAATTCAAGTAAAATGTAAGTTTTAAGTAAAACTTAAATTTTGTTACATTTATGAAACATTTGAGGCAACTGATGGATATGGGAGATAGAGATGATCTGCAATGCCGGGATGGGTTCGAGCAGAAGTTTTTTTATTATCAACGGATGTTTTTAACTTCCACCATGACGCCAACGTGCCCGGTATCCTCTTACATCTACATGAACGAAAGGCCCGTGGGTTGGTGTGCGGTCATAAGCACCCAGGCCTCCCTCCATTTGATTTTGTGCCGGAATTTTAGAGAGAAGATTGATATGCTCATACAGTATCTCTGCATCTTGAAAATCGATACGGGAATCTCGATTCAGATCATCCATAACACCATCGCTGGGATGATTATCGATGAAGATATCCGCTGCACCTCCGTAGATATGCCTACTATACGGAACATTTCCTATCCAACCGTTGTAGTGGGGCGTTCGATACCCACTCATAATGCTCAGGGTTTGGCATTCGAATCCATGATTTCGGAGAGATTCCAGAATGGCCTCAAGTTTGATTAACAATTTCTCTTTGAGTACAACGTATTTGGGATATTCCCCTCCGCCTTTGCATAAAAACTGCTTGAGCTGAAAATGAGGAGATAACCAGGTTTCTTCATTGTCCCGTGTTACTTCAATCATTCCAACAGGGGGCAGATAGTCTTGGAGATTTCTGTAAGGTTTTTGGGGATAATGACCGATCTGATAACCGTTGAGATAACCATTTTTGATCCGGAGAAGAGGCATCATGACGAAAACATTCAGGGTCACGGAATCCTTTTTCTCGGAACTGAAGATGTGAATGGGATAAAGTCCCGGCTCTTCCGGCGCCTTCCAGATCCATGCTTTCGTTTCTGACTCGATGATCTGACCTGAGTTTGATGATAGAATGAAACGATCGGCAGTACTTCTACTCCCGGCTCTGATGGGCACCTCTTCATCTGGCAGGACGTATACGCCCATAATGGGATAGCAAAAATTCTCCTGACCAAATTGAACTTGAAATCCGGTGGATTCTTTCGATTCAATGAAGACTTCCTCCCCTTGAAACGACGCCGGCGGGAATCCAATCAGAAATAAAAAAATCAAAAGAAATTTCAACAATCTTATAAAGAGATGTCGCCCAATGCTACTCATCTCTCATTCCTCATCTTCCCTTTTACTTATGAATGATGGTTCAGTCGTTCTTGTTAAGTTAATGTTTTTCTGTGAATTTCAGTGTAAATCCGTGGTAAATATCTTTTACGTATTAATATGGCAAAAATGCCTCGCGACGCATGGCGTTCTCCAGAATGACATCACGTTCATAGATATCCTTCAAGTAATGAACCATACCGTTTTCATCGGCCCATGTCGTACAATAGAAAATAAACACCGGAATCGGTTCTGATAGTTTTATCGTTCTATTCTCATTCTTCAGTAAAGTTTCTTCAATTCTATCCCGTGTCCAGTCGGGATTCTCCTTCAACAGGTATTCAGCCAAGGCCACTGGATCTTCTAATCGGATGCAACCGGAACTTAATGCTCGTTCTCTCCTCTGAAAATGGGTACGATAGGGCGTATCATGCAGATATACATCGTACTTATTGGGGAATATAAACTTAATTCGGCCCAGGGCGTTATATTGTCCGGGAGCCTGTCGAAAATGATAAGGCAGACTATCCTTTGACATCGATACCCAGTCTATGGATGCAGGATCAATGGGGGTGCCTGAAGACCAACTGGCAAATACCTCAAATTTACGTGAATTCAAATAGTTAATATCTTGCTTCACTTTTGGCAGAACGTCCTCTCTTGCAATGGTCGTCGGCACATTCCAATAAGGATTTAAAACGAAATAGGTCATGTTTCCACTGAAGACCGGAGTTTGCCGATAGTCCAGACCAACGACGACGGGCATTTTGAGCACTGTTGCGCCGTTTTCAACGACACGCATTTCGAATGAAGCGATATTCACGAAAATATAGCGATCTCCCAGGTCCTTTGGCAACCAACGCCAACGTTCCATATTGGCTGCCAGAATTCGAACGTATTGAAGGGCAGGCTGGTTCAACGATAACCGCGTGGGATAGTCGACAGTACCATTTTCGTCCAGATTATGTCTTTTTTGGAACCTACGAACGGCCGCTACCAGAGTGCTATCGTAAACCACATTCTCTTCAATGATTTCGGAATTCAGTTCGCCAGTTGTGATGAGACGGGCGCGAAGTGCGGCAACCCGGTATCCTTCATCCCCATATTTCAGGGTCGGTCCGACTGGAACAATCGGCCATCCTCCCCGCCACGCAATAGATCCGTATCGACCCAATTCGTCCCGTAAAAATCCATATTGGGAAAACGAAGGCTTTAAATCAAAAAGCGATTCTTTTATTCTCCGTTCTCGGGATGCCTGAGCGAGAATCCTCGTAATATCGGCTTCGGGATACATGTTCATCCACGTTGGATCTATGGTCTCTGGATCTATGTGCCC
>CAZYTI010000303.1:0-5937 GCA_964650065.1 uncultured bacterium | reverse complement strand
ATTATCCTGGGCAGACAGGGAGGGTACTATATCAATTGTTCCGGTGATGCTCTTCGGCCTCATGGGAGCTTCATCGGGGCTGATGGAAAATATCACTCTGTCGATGGCGGGTCTTCCCAATGCAAATTGGGGATTGAATTCGAAAATCACATGCCGGTTGGCCATCCACTCCACCAACCGAAAGGGACCATTCCCAACAGGATTTCGGCTGAATTCCGATTGAGAGATTTTTTCGGGCGGTATATCTTGAAACCTGTGCTTCGGCAGGATGGGAATTTGTGTATCAAAGAGAGCATCCGGATAGTCCTTCTTAAAAGTAAACCGAACCGTATAGGGATCGATGACTTCTACCCGGTCTGTTAGATCGAAACGGCTAACTGCCGGATAGGCCACCTGGGGATGCACTGCCATCTGGTATGTGAACAGGACATCTTCTGCAGTGGTTTGCGTTCCGTCGGTCCATGTCACATCATCCCTCAGATGATACGTCTGAATCGTTTGATCTTCCGAAAAATCCCAGGACTCGGCTAAATGAGGCACGATCTCAAAATTTTCATCCAATCGGGTCAACCTCATGAAGAGCAGATCATTGATCACCCGGAGAGCATCCGAGTCCGAGGCATTGAGTTCGTTGAATGAATCAAAATCGGCCCTCATGCCAATGACCACAGTACCGCCAATCTTCTCAGCCTGTTTATCGGTCTGGCACCCCATCTGAATCATGAAGAGAATTGCAGACAGAACGAGTATGAGCAAATGGTCTACCAGATGATTTCGTTTCCTTTGTATCATGTTATGCCTCACTCTTAAAACATGTGACAATCCTGTTATCGTTGAAATAGGTCTTCTCCGGATAATGCCTCTGACAGGATGCATCCCCAATGGGGCACCGGGGATGAAATGTGCATCCGTCAGGCAGATTCATCATATCCGGTACGTTTCCCTCCAAGGGGGCAATGGAACGCGTCCCCTCTGCGTTTGAAAAATCAATCCTGGGAACTGCATTCAAGAGGGCCTTGGAATAAGGATGCAACGGATTCGTATACAGATCATACACCGGAGCTTGTTCCACAATCCGGCCCGCATACATCACAGCGACACGGTCGGCCATTTCCGCCACGATACTCAAATCGTGGGTGATGAGCAGCAGAGAAAGCTGAAACTCCTTTTTTAACGACTTCAGCAGCGTGAGAATCTGACTCTGAATGGAAACATCGAGGGCCGTGGTGGGCTCATCAGCCACTAACAGTGAAGGACGACATGCCAGTGCAATCGCAATGAGAATTCGCTGTTTTAAACCACCACTCAGTTGGTGGGGATACGCCTTGTAAATGGACGTCACGTTCGGCAACTGGACTTTCCCCATCAAATCGAATGTCCTCTGTTTCGCCTCTTTTCTTTTTACCGGGAAGTGGGTTCGTATCACTTCGGATATTTGTTCACCCACGGGCAGAACAGGATTTAAAGCGGTCCCCGGATCCTGAAGTATGAGTCCGATTTCTTTGCCTCGAATTCCGGACATGTCCTTATCCGATAAATTCGTAATATTCCTGCCCTTGTACTCCACCATTCCAGCAACGATCTGTCCCGGGGGAGGAACGAGTTTGACGATGGATAGAGCCGTTATTGTTTTCCCGCTCCCCGACTCACCCACCAGACCCAGTGTCTCACCCTGATCTATATTCAAATCCACATCAACGACGGCCTTGACGATTCCATCTCGCTTGACGAAATGGGTCTGCAGGGATTTGATGCTGAGCAGTGAGTCGGTTGCCTTCATTGGCGTAACGCCTTTATTCCATCACCGATCACGTATAAACTCATGGTGGTCAGGATAATCGCTATGGCCGGGAAAAGCGTCACCCACCACGCCGATGACAGGACCAGTCTGCCGTCATTGATAACGGATCCCCAGCTCGCTGTCGGCGGCTGTACACCCAATCCGATGAAACTCAAGGCCGTTTCAATCAGAATGATATCTGCTATCCGTATGATGGCGATGGCAATGGTCGTGATTATCACATTGGGAATGAGATGCTTTCCCAAAATCCTCAACGTTCTGAGACCGGCGCCCCGGGCCTTTAAAATGAAGGGCCTCTCTTTGAGCGCATGCACTTCGGCCCGTATCAGTCGGGCAATATCCATCCATCCCGTCAGCGTGAGAACAACGATCAGTAAAAACAGGCCTGAGCCGAATAGAGCCATACAGGTCACCACCAAAAAAATGATGGGAAACGATAAAAACAGATCGACGAGCCTCATCAAAATCTGATCGACCAGGCCGCCAAAATATCCTGCAACGGCACCGTAACAAACGCCGATCAAAACCGACAGGACAACCACACTTACGGCAATGACGAGTGAGATTCTTCCCCCAAACAGGACACGGCTGAATACATCACGCCCAAACCGGTCGGTCCCGAACCAATGTTTCCATGAGGGACCCTGGTAACGACTCAGAGCCGGATCGACCTGGGCATTGGGATCATAACGGGTGACCCAGGGCGACAGGATCGTTAGAATGAGCATGGATCCCAAAATGGCCAATCCCACCCAAATCTGAAGATTTCTTTTTAACTTGGACGACTTCATTTGATTCGAATTCTCGGATCTATAAACCGATAAAGCATATCAGAGATAAAATTACCCGCGATCACCAAGACACCCGCAATGAGGTTGACCGACATGATCACAGGGTAATCCTTTGAAAATATCGCCTCGTAGGTGACACGCCCCATACCGGGCCAGGCAAATATCACCTCAACGACCAGAGCACTTCCCAGTAGAAATGGAAAGTAGATGCCCAACAACGTCACAACAGGGATCAGCGCATTCTTAAAGGCATGGTGCAGATAAACGCGATGCCTGGGTAGCCCCTTGGCAAACGCCTGACGGATATAATCCTGCCTGAGAACCGATTTCATATGCCCCTGTACAAAGCGTGATGTCGCTGCGGCCCCCATTAGTCCGAGCGTCAAAACCGGTAAAATGAGATGACGCACCCGGTCCCATATATTTCCCCAAAAACCTAAATCTCCTGCAATTAGGGAACTCATACCCGAGACCGGAAGCCAGTGCAGTTTCAAACTGAAAAATTGGATCAACAGAATCGCAATTAAGAAAACGGGGATTGAATAGGCGGACAAACTCAAGAAATCGATGGCCTTACCAAACCACCGCTCAGAATAAACCCCCGTCAGGATACCGATGACACAGCCCGCAATCAAATTGGCCAGCAACGCCAGAACCGTCAATTGAAGTGTCGCCGGTATGGCTTCGATGAGGATATCTCGTACGGGCCTATGTTTTGCCCACGAATAACCAAAATCTCCTTTGAGGGCATGACGCCCCCATTCCCGAAGTTGTTGACCCCATGGCTGATCGACACCCATCTGTTGTCTGAGGATCTCTAAGTTTTGCCGGCTGACCTTGGGACCAAAATACAGGTTCGTCGGATCACCCGGACTTAGAAAAAAGAGAGAAAAATTGAGAATGACAATTCCGCAGAGAAGAATAATTGTATAGAGCACTCTCTTGAATATCATTTTCATTTGAAATGAGTCCAAAAATGATGACTCATTGCGCTCCGTTTAACTTTGGAAAATAGACATGAAATGTGGTTCCGACATTCACCTCACTATCGACAGTCAAAATCCCTTCATGGCTCTTGACGATGCCATGTACCACCGCCAGACCCATGCCTGTGCCTCCAGCGGCCTTCCTTGTCGTGAAGAAAGGTTCAAATATGCGGTCCAGGATTTGCGGTTTCATCCCCTGCCCCGTATCCTTGACTTCCACATCCACATATACACCCGGTTTCTTTTGGGGATAAGCCGCAAGAAATTTTGGATCCAATTCCACCTCATTAATGCCTATAAAGACTTCCCCCCCCTTCTTTTCCATCGCATGGCCGGCATTGGTACCGAGGTTCAACAATAACTGATTGATATCCACGGGATCCGCCAGGATAGTACTCGAAATCCCGTTCAGATTCTCTTTTATCTTGACACCCAATGGAAGAGAGGATCTGAGAAGGCGAATCCCTTCACTGATAAGAGGTTGAAGATGAACCGGTTTTCGCGTTTCTTTTGCCTCCGGATTGAAGGTAAAAATTTTATTGACCAGGTCCGAAGCACGATCACTGGCTATGATTATATTATCGAGACAGAGGCGCTCTTCAGAATCCTCTTTAATTCCCTCCATGGCGAGATGGGTATTTCCGGTGATCATTTGGATGATATTGTTAAAACTATGGGCAATGCCGCTGGCCAATGTCCCCATGGCTTGCAGCCTCTGTGCCTGACGAAAGTATCTTTCCAACTTTTTTTCATCTGTCACGTCGCGTTTTACCGCAACAAAGTTTGTGATTTCACCGGCAGCATTTTTTACCGGGGATATCGTTGCCTCTTCCTCATACAGCGTCCCGTCTTTCTTCTTGTCGGTGAACTGTCCTCTCCAGGTTTCCCCGGAGGTAATTGTCCTGTAGAGCTCATGGTAGAATGCTTCATCGTGTTGGCCACTCTTAAGGATCCGAGGCGTCTTGCCGATGACGTCACTTCGCTGATGCCCCGTTATCTTTTCAAAGGCAGGATTGACATACTGTATGTTTGTCTCTCTGTCCGTAATGATAATACATTCGGCGGCCTGTTCTACGGCGGTTGCAAGCCTGAGCCGATCCTCCTCCGCCGTTTTTCTACCGGTGATGTCTATGGCGATGACCATCATCGAACCGACATGGCCCGAGTTGTCTTTCAACGGATATATTCTGATCTCATACCACTATTTCTGACCTTCACTTGAGAAAGTAGATTCGATGATCTGGTCGTCGAGGGTGTCCAGGGTCCTTTGAATATGGTTCATTAACAATTCAGACATCTCTCCGGGAAACACCTCGCCGATGGACTTGCCCACCAACGATTCCGACCCATCCCCTAAGTGTTTTGCTGCGCGATGATTTAGAAAGAGTACGGTCCCTTCACGATTCACGGTAATGATGAGCTGACCCGATCCTTCGACCAGGGTACGATACCGTTCTTCACTTTCCCTGAGAGCCCCTTCCGCCTTGTGTTTGTAGACCGCCATTTCAATGACAGTGGACAGATCCTTTTGTTCAATGGGTTTGACGATGTAGCCATAGGGTTCGGAACGCTTGGCCCTCTCTAATGTCTCTTCATCGGTATGGGCAGTCGAATAAATGTAGGGGAGATGATATAATTCACATATTTTTTTCGCTGTTTCGATGCCATCCATCTCTCCCTTGATCTTGATATCCATGAGTACAAGATCGGCCGGCTCTTTTTCCAATGACTGAAAGGCCGCTTCACTGGAAGAGGCAATTCCGGTCACGTGATACCCCAATTTTTGCAATTCCTTTTTAATGGACAATGCAATCAGAGTCTCATCTTCAACCACGAGAATTTTTTTACTTTCCACCATTTAAAAATTTCCCTACATTTCACTAGGATAGATAGAAATTATCTAGTAAAAATATGACCGTTCACTTTATTGTTCCGTGAATCAGCTTTATAAGTTTCTGTTTCCTATAAAATAACATTCCATACATTCTCTTAAATGTAAAAAACCTCTCCTAACCATTCAGGTGCTATTGTGCAAACTTAATGCCAGGGTGGGCACCATCGCCCGGGAAATTCACAGGCCGCCAGTAGAAGGGTGATTTTAGAGTTGATAGAAGTTAATTTTTGACAATAGGTAAATGGACAATGGGAAGGAAAAAAGAAAGCCTCTTAATGGCAGAACCTTAAGAGGCTTCTGAATATTTAACGAATATCCAAAGATGTCATTTAAACACAAGGACGCTTTTAATCAATCCATTCCGCCGGCTGACTGAAGCAGATATAAAATTTTGTGTTTCCATTTCTCTTGAGTTCATACCGGCCCTCTAACTGATCTGCGGCCAGGACCTTGACGATTTCCATA
>CAZYTI010000302.1:0-5962 GCA_964650065.1 uncultured bacterium | reverse complement strand
CGTTCTGTTCTTATTGCCTGGTTCACAGGAGAAGAAAGAGGGTATATGGGATCGCAATATTTTGTGAATAATTGCCCGGTTCCTATTGAAAACATCAGTGTCTGCCTTAATATGGATATGCTTTGTCGAAATGATCCTGATAGTCTTTACTTGGTCGCTTCGGACTTGCTGAGTTCTGAATTAGACGGCACTATTCATAAAATGAATAAGAAATACAATATAAATTTTGGCTTTAGTTATATCTATTCAAATCGAACTCATCCACAACGAGTTTATTACCGCAGCGATCAATATCCTCACATTCGGTTCGGAATTCCATCTGTCTGGTTTTTTTGTGGATTCACTCCGGATTACCATACACCCCGTGATGTGCTCGAATTTGTAGATTATACAAAGATGCTTAGAGCCACAAAACTGGTATTTCTCACAGCCTATGAAATTGGCAATAAAAAAAATCTGCTAAAACTGGATGTCAATCCGGAAGTAACCTCACGAGGAAAACATAATTTGTCTGCGGAAAGTATCAAATAGTTCTGAATTCCGGAGATAATATTTAGTCTGAGATAAGACATGAACTGTCATTCTGAGCGGAGTCGAAGTGTGTTCATTATCTATGAATTATCATCCTTCGGCTTCGTTCACGATGACCGATTACTTCTTTTTACTCCCTGCTACTCACCACTCACCAATCACCAATCTTCTCTCATTCATACTTCAGACTATCCACCCGCCTAAGGCGGATTTCATATCATTCGTAATTTAAAACCTCAGTCCTCCACAAATATAGGCGGATCTACGCACTAAAATACTATTCGAATTTTAGCGCTTCGACCGGATTGGCTCGAGCGGCTTTTAAGGTTTGATAACTCACAGTCAATAATGCGATGATGAGGGCAAGGAATCCAGCCACAGCAAACAACCACAACCCGATGGTCGTATGAAACGTGAATCCCTGCATCCATTTATTCATGAATAGATATGCTACAGGCCATGCAATGACATTCGCAATCGTGATCAAGGCAACAAACTCCCTGACAAGAATGCTCAGAATGCCGGTATGGCTTGCACCCAATACTTTCCGAATAGCTATTTCTTTGGTTCTCTTTTCGGCCATGAAGGAGGCCAAACCAAAGAGACCCAGGCAGGAGATGAATATCGCCAGGAAACTGAAGTATTTCAGTATCTCCCCGATACGTTCTTCTCTGACGTACTGCTCATGAAAATAATCGTCTAAAAAACGATACTCAAAGAGAAATCCGGGAACCTGTCTACTCATGGTGTCCTTGATGAATTCAATCGTCCCGGGCATGTTGGACGGTCGCATCTTGACATACATGTAAAAATATGGCAAGTTCTGGTATAAAAGGAAGACAATGGGTTGGATTTCATTATGCAGGGAAGTGGCATGAAAATCTTTGACCACACCGACAATATCCCCTTCATCGGTCCACATGGAAAACATACGGCCGATGGGATCTTCATATCCCGTTAATTTGAGTGCCGCTTCATTAATGATATAATTCCTGGCATCCGTGGGATACTCTTTAGAAAAAGGCCGGCCATGGGCCATATCCATATCAAAGGTTTCGAAATAATCATAATCCACACAAACAAAGTTCATAGATACATAATCGTCGGAACTTCTTCCTGTCCAATAGACCGGATTCCCGTTGCCGATTGCCAACGGGATACTGGATGCGGCAGAAACATTAATGATGTCGCTATTTCCTACCAAAATTTCTTTAATTGTCTGATAACTATTCCTGACCTCCCTGTTCATCCGAATCATCACAATCTGTTCTTTATTAAATCCCAGATCCTTGGTTCTTATATAATGCATCTGCCTGTATACGACTGACGTCGATACGATTAAAATAATGGCTGCCGTAAATTGAGCGACAATGAGTATCTTTCTGAGGGAATCGCCTTTGGATCCTTTGGCTGTCATACGGTTCAAATTTTGGATTGGTTGAAATGCAGAAAGAAAGAACGCCGGATAAATGCCCGACAGGATCCCGGTGATGAGGCCGATCAATATCAAACCAAACAGCAGCAAAACATTACCTGAGATATTCAGTGTCAATTGCTTCGATGCCATATTATTGAAAACGGGTAAAAACAAATAGACCAAAATAGTGGCAAAAACCAGGGCGATAAATGAAAGTGTGATGGATTCCCCGTAGAATTGCTTGATGATATCACCCTTCGCTGCACCGGCCACTTTCCTCATCCCCACCTCTTTGGCCCTGGCAACAGACCGGGCCGTGGAAAGATTCATAAAATTGATACATGCAATGAGCAGGACGATCACAGCGATGGATGAAAAGATGTACACATAGATAATGGGATCAGGACCGTTGAGTGCGTAGAGATGAATTTTATTCAAGAGTTGAATATCCACAAAATACTCGACGTTTGTTCTCTTATCATACTTGTTAATCGTTCCGGCAATTTTCTGACGAACGTCATCGGTATTCGCATTTGGATGGAGTAATACATAAGCGGGACAATCTGCCGACCAGGTTCTCATTCTTCGCTCTCCAACCCATGCGACAGGGTGAGCCAATAGATCAAACTGCATGTGGGAATTCGGGGGAACATTTTCAATAACACCGGTCACCTCCAGATCGATTCGATTGTCCAGTCGAATGATCTTTCCCATGGGATCGCTATCTCTGAAATACCTTCGGGCCGCTTCTTCTGTTAAAACAACGGAATTCACATCGGAAAAGGCACTCCCCGGATCACCGTGGATAAAGGGAAACGTGAACATCTCAATGAATTCAGGCCCGACAAAGGCACATTGTTCATAATACCGATCATTTCCATAGCTTGTGAGCATAGCTACCTCACTGTACCATGACCCTTTGATGATATCAGGAAAATCTTGCTTCAAGGCGGGCATCAGGGCCCATGCACTCGATCTCGACCTGCCGTACGGCGTTTCAGTAACGAGTCGATAAATCTGGTCCGCATTCTCGTGAAACCGGTCATAGCTCAGCTCATCCTGCACCCACAGCAGGATGAGAATACAGCAGGCCATGCCAACCGCAAGGCCGGCGATATTGATGAACGAATAGCCCTTGTGTTTCTGAATATTTCTTAAAGTCACCTTTAAATAATTTTTTAGCATATCCAGACTCCAAATGAATGAATGGATAAAAAAACGTGGAACCGATCGCAAGACCTGCCTCCAAATCCAGAAAGATGCACTGAGACGCCCGGAATGAACGATTTTATCCACATATAATTCTTGCAAATCTCCACTGGCACAGAGGTCATAGGGTCGATCTGCCATAAACCGAAGAACCCAAAGAGGCAAACAGGGATTACGAAATTTTAACACTTTTTTCGCCATGGAAACGTCTCATCCAACGGCCAAGTCAGGCATTTCCGACCATAGAGCATCCTGAATGCGCTTGTTCTCTAACAGCGTCTCTAATCCGAGCTTTGTTATCCTGAAATACCGCTTACGCTTTCCCCCCCGTTTGGCTGTTGCCTCGCCCAGGTAGGTTTCCACATATCCCAGCCTGGCCAGGCGATCCAGGGGTACATATATGGAACCGATGGACCACTCGGTACCCGTCTTGTCTGAGACGTATTTAAGAATCTCCACACCATACGCATCTTCTTTTAGATTGCATATGGCCAGCAGTAAAAGTTCTTCCGGCTTTGTGAGAATTTTCATGATGGCAACTCCCGCCCATTGATTTCTTATTAATTTTAGAAGAAATAATTTCAATTTAATATACGGAATGTGATCAGGAAGGTTTCACATAGTCGAGAACTTTTATCCCGTTATCGTTATTTCCAGAATCCAGTCACAAATAATCTGCAGGGCCGTGGGTGACATTGTTTCTTCAATCTTACCGTACTCAGAAATACTCCCGGTTTCAGCAGTCTGCAGCAGATGATTCAAGTGAGGCAGCTCCCTTATAGAGTAATCTGTATTTCCTCCATCCCTTAGTGCCTTTTCTATGGCTCGGAGGTTCTCTCTGGCTGGGACCTGTACATCTTTTTCTCCATTAAGGGCAATTACGGAACATGTGATCTTTCGTAATACCGTTCCCGGATCGTAGGGCAGGTAAAAACGGAACCAATTCGAATGAAGTCTATGAAACTGTTCATGAATATGGGCTTTCAGGTTTTCTTCAGATATCTCCGTTATCTTTCGTTCTTCCTCACTCAATCCTTTTAAGAATTCTGTTATCAGCGATGTAAATTCATCCTGTACGACTTGAGCATTGGTTTCCTGTCTTATCACTGTAAATAGTTTTTCCAGCAAGATCCGATTTCGGATTATAAAATCGTTATTTGCACCTTTTGATTTTAAAGTTCTCACCAGCTCTGAATACTCCATTTGCTCAATGGGCAAACCCGGGCTGGCGATCATTACAATGAATGCGATATCCGACGATTGGACCGCCGCCATGGGTGCAATCATACCCCCTTCGCTGTGACCGATCAAGCCAATCCATTCATGATTGATTTCTTTACGGCTCTTGAGATAAGCTACACCGGCCATGGCATCTGCTGCAAAATCCACGGCTGTCGCTTCATTGAAGTCTCCGCTCGAACCACCTACTCCCCGATCATCAAAACGCAGAACAGCGATGCCGCTTCGTGTTAAATAGTCTGCCAATACTAGAAAGGGACGATGCCCAAAAACCATCTCGTCGCGATCCTGTGGACCGGAGCCGGATAGAAGCAGCACGGCTGGAAACGGCCCCCCTGAAGGGGGAAACGTAAGGGTTCCGGCAAAAGTGATGCCGGCATCACGGTTCTTAAAAACAACCTCTTCAACATGGTACGGAAACGGTTCTTTGGGTTCCTGTGGGCGCTCGATGTTGAATTTAACGTCGGTACGTTCGAGTACCAGCGGTAGTGTCATACCACCCTGTGACCACTCCCCATGGATGCTGTCACCATCCTCTGCAAGCTTTCCCTTGAAAACGCCTTCGATAGAAGTTATTTCAAGACGCACATTTCTATTGTCAAAGACAACTTCATCGACCGGTACACCGGCCGCATTCTGTTCCGGGACGTCCATAACAGCAGTGAGTTTACTGTCTTGACTTTGTGAAATGTTAAAAATAATTCTCAGTTCCATTCCTGAGAACTTTAAAGTGCCTTGCCAGATGCCCTCAATCTCCACCTTGGGGAGGATATGCGCCAGTACCAAATCACAAAAAGTCATTTTTGTCATGATGAAAAACAAAAGAAACACACTGGTCATGGATGAGCATTTTCCACAAGCTGATTTTGATTTTCCCTTTATTGGCCTTATCATTGTTTTTTCCTCCCTTATTTCGATGGTTTAGGCGAAGAATAATTAAATCCCATTTCAGTCGCATTCGAATACAAGCATAGGGCCCCTCTGACTATACTATGCATGGCGAAGCAAAAAGTTACAGCGTGTTCTGAATGATTTAATTGTGAAGGATCCTTTCAAACGACGAGTAAGAAATTCAATGTTCGAGGATGCGATGGGGTAAGATGGCTTTTTTACTATTACCCACCCAATTAGAATATGGATTTTATGGATGAAAAGGGAAATTAATAATAATATAAGTATCTTTATCTGTTTTGATCCGCCTGATCCGTTCAATCTGTGTTCCATCATACGAAAAACTATGATGAGCCAAAAAAGAATGCAAAGATTGATATCACCAACACAATGGATATGAATCCTGCCAGGATTACTGTGATCAGGACTATTAACCGCCTGGCTTTCCTGTAAGCTTTCATTTTATCATCCTCTGTAAGCGGAACAGGAACATCTCCCGGTTTTTCCATGGCTGCCAGTTGTTTGGCGACGCTAGCGAGTTCCGGGTCGGTTTCTAAGTATTCCTCAATAAGGACACGCGTATCGGCACTCACTTCATTAGCCACAAACAACGGCAACAAATCGAGAATGACATTCCGTGTGATCTTCATCATCAATGAACCTCCTTATCACGAC
>CAZYTI010000301.1:0-5981 GCA_964650065.1 uncultured bacterium | reverse complement strand
CATCGGCCCGGCCCCAGACGATGATCTGATGCCCGATGCGAAAATCGAAGCGTCCTGTATAGGTGTTGACATAGGCTTCTCTTAGATTCACTTCGGATACATTTTCACCAAATTCGTATCCCCGGCGAAACCGGATCTCTGCGAATCCGTCACCATAGGACTGTTTCCGTACCCGAAGTTTGAGAGCGGCCTCGGCATAGCCGCTCTTCATTTCGACTTTCTCAGTGTGCGGAATTTTGCCACCGAAAAAAACACCGCGCATGAAGCCGTTCAACTCGTAAGGTTTGTCTTCCATGAATTGGGGTTGCTTTGCAGTTCCCTTGATGGCGTCCTCAAACAGGCTCTGAGCGGGGAGGGGAAGATTGAGGAGAATGAGAATATACATAATATAGTGTTTCATCCATGGGCCTCTTTTGTGGGTCACTCTTGGAATACGATAAAATCAAACGTTTGTTTCAATCAAACGTTTGTTTGAATATAATCATAAGACATCCCATTTGCAAGGATTTTAATTGCATAATATGAAAATTAAATGTAAATTTTGGTTGTCACATTGTCTTTATGAATATTTTGGAGCCTTATCCATGCACAATGAATTCACAGCCATCGTTGAACGTGATGGTAAATGGTTTGTCGCGTATTGTCCGGAAATACCCGGAGCCAATGGACAGGGCACGACAAAGGAGGAATGCCTCCTCAATCTACGCGATGCAATAGAGTTGATACTAGAAGATCGACGTCAAGATGGATTACGTAGTATCCCTCAGGATGCTGAGAGAGTTGTGGTCAATGTTGAATGAAAAGGAAGAAACTCATAAAGCATCTCCGAAAGCATGGATGTTTTCTAAAACGGGAAGGTAAATCCCATTCTCTTTGGTGTAATCCACTTTAAAATCACTCATCATGCAATGTCCTGAGTAACGTTTCTTTATTTTCCAAAACATAACGTAGTAAAGCATTTTTCCCAGACAAGTCTAATTTCATACAAATATTGGAACGGTGGTTTTCCACTGTTTTGGGACTGATGGAGAATATTTCAGCAATGGATTTGGTTGTATGATCTTCAGCAATTAACCGGATTATTTTCTGCTCCATTTTTGTGAGTTTAAACTTGAAAACGTCCCTTAAATTATTTCTTTTAGACAGGATTTGAGTTGTTAATTTAGGGCTGACAAAGGTCTCTCCCTGAGCCACACTCGCGATGCCATCGATCACATCATCGATGGCACTATCTTTTAAAATAAATCCCTTCACACCGTAGGAAGCTGCCCGGTAAAAAAGCAGAACATCATCGTACATCGTGAGAATGATCACAGCGGTTGGCAAGTGTTTTTCAAAAACAGTTTTTGCGACATCCAAACCATCTTTATTGGGCATGTTAATGTCAACGATGGCGATGTCCGGTGATTTATCGACAATCAACTCAATGGCTTGCCGTCCGTCCTGTGCTTCGGCAATCACGTGCCAATGGGATTCCTCATCGATGATCTCACGCAGTCCTTTCAAGAACAAAGGATGATCATCGGCGATGAGTATTTTAATGTGTTTGTTTGATGGGTCCATTTCTCTTTAAATCGGAATTTCGATAACCACATTCGTTCCCTTGTTTATCTCCGTTTCGATTTCCAATTTTCCTTTTAAAATGTCGATTCTCTCTTTTACCCCCGACAATCCAAATCCTCGAAGTTCACTTTTCACTTTCCCATAATCGAAACCGATTCCATCGTCTTTCACATAAATGACAATGCGTTTATTTAATCGGATTATTTTTACCCAGGCTGTCATTGCATCCGAGTGTTTGATGATGTTATTTAATAGTTCCTGGAGCACTCGGTAACAATTGATTTCCTGGTCCTTGGGTAGTGTATGATCGATATTCTCGATTTCATATTCAAATACCACGTTCGACGCTTCATTTATTTTATCGATCATTGCTTTCAGTGAATCGGTCAATCCGATTTTTTCCAGGTGATAGGGATGCAGATTATATGAAATATGTCTAATATTTTTAATCGCATCGTCGGCAACGTTGCTTATCTGATCGAGCTCACCAAACGCACTTACATCTTTTTTCTCCTTTCTCATGATCAGACGAGTCCGGTTCTTGATCACCAGTAAATCCTGCCCTAAACTGTCATGCAGCTCGGCTGCAATTCTTTTACGTTCGAATTCCTGGTTTTTGATTAGAGCATGAGAAAAACGGCGACGAATGTCTGATTCTCTCTTGATTAAAATAAAACGTCTCCGGATGAGAATAGTGACGATTCCTGTTACCAGTATGACGATGAATATTTTAAAGATTAGGAGTTTCCAGAATGGTGGTTTAATAGTGATGAATAACGTATCCCCTTGCTTATTCCAGATGCTATCATTGTTTGATCCAATGACTCTAAAAGTATATTTACCCGGTTCAACATTTTTGTAGGTTATTTCCCGGAAAAGTCCTGCTTCCTGCCAATCCCGATCATAACCTTCAAGTTGAAATAAATATTGATTTTTCTGAGAATTGATATAATTCAGGGCAACAAATGAAATAGAAAATGAATTTAATTGATGATTCATTTCAACAGATGTGTATGAAATATTTTCTATTGGATGAAACTCGGAATGCAATATTTCGAAATTGGTGATATAGACGGGAGGGATAAATTCATTTGTGCCCATTTCATCAGGCACCAATGATGTAAATCCGCTTATCCCACCAAAAAACATTTTACCGCCCTTTGTTTTGGCGTAGGCATTTTCTCTGAATTCAGTTCCATGTAATCCATCTTCTACCCAAAAATTTCTGAATTCCTCGTTCGATGAATCGAAGTTTGTAATGCCATTGTTGGTGCTGATGTATAATATACCCTTCCTATCTTCCATTATACCACAGATATCATTTGATCCGAGTCCGTCTTTCTCAGTAAAATATGTAAATGTTCCGGCTAACTCATCATATTTTATTAAGCCGTAATCATAGGTGCCGATCCATAACATGTTTCTTGAATCTCGATGAATGGTTGTAATATCAGTTTTCAGCAGGGTGTTTAACCGGTCATTCTTTGAGAAAACCTCGAACTGTTCACTTTGTTTGTCAAATATGTTAATCCCGTTTGAAGTTCCCAGGTACAGCTTCCCGTTGCCATTTTCAAGCATGGTTCTTATCACCCAGGGCATCACAATCGAAGTATCTTTTAAATTTTTTCCGTATTTCCTGAACTCCTTTTTAACAGGATCGAATCGTATCAATCCGATACGCGATGTGCCTATCCATAAAAACCCGTTTTTGTCCTGTAAAATTTTATGTATGTTAATGTTCAAAGGACCGGAGCTGTCCATTTCACTCGATCTATAATGTTTGAATGTATTGTTCCTTGTATCCATCTGTGTCAATCCGATGGGAGTGCCAATCCATAAAGTATTCGGATGCCTGCCCGTGCAGATAGCGTTGACCGCATTATGCAGTATGCCTTGCTCAATGTCAGGCATCGTATGATAATGATTATAATCACCGTTTTGGGTGTTCAGTTTTATTAATCCCTGTGATGTCCCAAGCCATAAAATATGGAAATTATCCTGACAGAGAATAGACCTGACTTCATTCTCTATTAAGTTGTAATTATGAACTTCATTGAATCGGTGGGGATAAAACTTCCATTTTTGGGATTGGATCATGTTGATCCCCCGTGCATGGGTGCCAATCCACAGCGTCCCGGCATTGTCTTCGAAAATGGACAGGACATGATTGCCTCTTATGGTCAGGGGATTTTCCCTGTCTTCTTTATATCGTTTAAAGTGGTTGTTGGTATGGTCGTATTTATACAGACCGCCGGCCCACACGCCTGCCCAAATTGATCCCTTGCTGTCGCAAAAGACTTTTATGACCGAACGATTAAAGAAACCATGAGCGACACCGAAATTTTCGAATTCATAATTGTTCTGTTCCTCTTTCCTTATTCGATATATGCCGTTCTTCTCGGTTCCCACCCATAAATTATCAGCATGATCTTTGGCCATACTCCAAATATTTTCCAGTACCACCTTGTTACCGCTATCGGAAATAGGTATGAACTTTTTCGAATCTCTGTCGAAATGAAACACTCCGGAAAACCGGGTTCCGACTAATAATCCATTGGTGCTATCCAGGTACAGGCATTTCATACAATTATTTCTGAACTGCTCGGGGCTCTTTTCATCGATGACGTATTTTGTAAATATTTTTCTGTCCATATCAAATTCGTTGAGCCCACCCCCAATAGTGGCGATCCATATTTTTCCATTCTCATCTTCTAACATGTCAAAGACCGTATTGCTGCCAATACTGTTGGGATCATTTTCATCATGTAAAAAACAGGAAAATTTGCCGGTCCTTTTGTTATATATATTTAATCCCCCCTTATCTGTGCCAATCAAAAGGAGTTCGTCTTGTGAATATTCAATCAGACACCGAATATTACTATGACTCAAAGTGCTGTCATTTTTGGGCTCCATTTTAAATAATGTAAAATCATATCCGTCGTATTGAAACAGCCCACCTTTGGTTCCGACCCATAGGAATCCCTGCCGATCCTGCAAAAAGCAGGTAATGCTATTCTCCGACTGGTTCTTTCCTGGGAGCTTGTGTTCAAATTTTATTTCATTTTCAGGAAACAGTTGAGCAGTTGCCGGATCAAAGTGAATCAAGCTCATCAACAAGAATTTTAAATACAAATGGTTTTTCATTGACTGTCTTTTCATAATTCAACGAAATGCCGGTATCTGGTGGTTGAAATTCAATTTAATAAACTATTTGAATGATGCAACCATTTTCTGTAAAATTTTATAGGGGTTAACACCTATAAAAAAAGGGTGTTGACACCGATTGAATAATTGAAATTCATGTCATATATTTACAATGGTACCTTATCACATCATCATTTCCATTTTTCATGATACACAATTTTCTGTCGGGTTTACTCAAATTTTATTAGAGAAGCCATAACCATCTGCCTGGATAGAGAAAACCGAATCATTTACCTGTAATGGGATGGATTCAGACTATGAACATCATGCTGGTTGAAAATAACCTTAAGATCAGGGACCTGATCAAACAAATTATTGTGGAGGAAATGCGTGGTGTGGAAACCTTCTTCGAGTGTAACGACGGCGAGGAGGCCATCGACAGATATGGAGTAACTATGCCTGACTGGGTCCTAATGGATATCGAGATGGACAGAATGGACGGCATCACTGCTTCGAAAGCGTTACTAAAACGATTTCCCGATGCCAAAATCATGTTTGTGACCCAGTACGATGATCCTGACTATCGGGAAGCTGCCAGGAAGATGGGTGCATATGCCTATGTGTTGAAAGAGGATTTGGTGGATATTCCTGTTTTGTTAAAAATATGCTCAAATGATTATAAATGTGAGTGGTTTGATTCGGTATAATTTTTTTTAAACGATATGGATTGTTTGTAGACTCCGTCTGTGACGAGAGGGGGTGATAGTCGCAATATCAAAGAGAATGTAATCCTTGGGTCTATGAGGCCTGTTCAAGTAATTTCTTAACAGGCGACACAATTTGGGCCATCTAAATTGAAAGCAAGGAAAGGAGAGCAAAAATGAGACACTTTAAAATGAGACACTTTAAAAGATGTATTTAATGGTTATCGAGTGGCCTCATACTGGCCATGACATTGCCTTTTTCAGAGGCCATATTATTGGCTAAATCATACACGGTTCCTCTCGAATTATCGGTTGAATTTGAACCGGTTTTCATTAATGAAGGTGAGACAGCTAATAATACCATTTTTGTCAGCAATCCGGTTGGAGTGTTGGAACTCTATTGTGACCATGGTACTGTTAGCGATAATGAGGACGGAACCTGGTCCTGGGAATTCACACCCGAGATCGGGTTTGGAGGAGAACTGCACATAAACATATATGCGAAGGATGACGTGGGAGTAGCAACAACCGAGTTCCCTTTGTATGTCAAACGTGTGCCCACTCCGGATG
>CAZYTI010000300.1:0-5984 GCA_964650065.1 uncultured bacterium | reverse complement strand
GAGAGCCTTCTATCATCAGAAAGAAACCTTTTTCATTTTGATCCAACCGATTCAATGCAGCCTGTGTTGCACAACTCAACAAGTTTTTTCTTTCACTGGCTACCGGAAGATGTCCTTCATTCAGTAAAGCAAAAAGTTTATGGCCGTTGCTCATAGTCAATTGTGACTCATCTGTAATTGTAGTATATCCACGTTTTTGCAATATAGGAATGAGTGATTGGCCATCCATTCGATCTGCAAAATGGCTCCATCCGCCGCCAATTATGACATCCACATCTGTATCGAGAAAATCCCTTGCAATTGATTCATACATGTCTCTCGATTTTTGATGTGCAATAAAAGCAGCAGGTGTGGCATGAGTTATACTACTGGTTGCTATCAATCCTGTGGACAAACCCTTTGCTTCTGCTAACTCAAGTAGCGTTGACACTTTTACAGTATCAGAATTTACACCAATAGCACCATTATAGGTTTTCACACCCGAAGCAATGGCCGTTGCTGCAGCAGCAGAATCTGTGATATATTTGTCAAACGATTGGGTCATCGAAAATCCAATATACTTCAGATATTCAAGATTCAGATTTCCGTGGTTGGCGGTCATTGCAGCAAAAACTTGTGCAATGCCCATCCCATCACCAATAAATAAAATTATATTTTTAACTTCATCATCCTGCTTCAGTTTTTTTTCATCAATTTGGACCGGTTGATAAACATGAAAATTTTGATAACTCTTTGTAGAATCGATTGTCTCAATTCCATCGACGGCATAAGTCATTTGAAACCCTGCAAAGCATAATATTAAAAATCCAATTTTGAATATGTTACGTTTCATAATAATCCCCAAATTTAATGTTAATGGAAATCAGACACCAATAATGAGCATGTCAGTTAGCGCATACATGAGATTCTCTATTTAAATGTAACCAAACTTGATAAATCTTACAATACTACACTGCCATGCCAAATTTCCGAGATTGTGGCAGCGTATGGCGTTCAGGTTCAAGCGCAGCTAAATGCATTGCAGGTTCGCACGATCCTGGTAGATGCCGGTATCTACCAGGATCGTGGTTTTCATGTATCTTTTTCCCTTGGGTACGCCCCCCTTCCAACGAAACATGATGATTGGCAGCAAGCCAAAGATTCCCGAAGTCCACAAACAGATCCACCCAGCCCATTGAAGCGATTCAGAATTGTGTCTGTGCAGGAAGAAAGCGAGAACGATTTGTGCGACTGTCAATACGCCCGCTATAGATGACAGCAAAAAGGGATGCAGGCTGTATAGGAGCTTCTGAAAATGTCTCATTTCGATCGCCCTATTTATTTTTTAACGTTGGATATCATACTTGAGCGGATTCGTTCCCAATCGCCACTCGGTAATGTTGTCTATGCCATCCCCATCAGGATCATCATTGGGATGAAGACCCTCCGGGCAATCCTGACCATACTTTTTTTCCCAATCATCCGGAATGCCGTCTGAATCTTGATCAGTAAGAGTGCGGTTGTAATAGCCGGTCATTTCTGTGATGAAAAAGGGACCATACTCGGTTTCTATTTCTCCGGTCACTTTAATCAGGTAACTTCCGGGTAAGGCCCATGCATAAAATGCACCATAAACGCCATCTCCCCCGGTTCCGTCCCTCCACCTTCCATTGTCCAAAAGCCTCAGAGTATGGACGGCCCTGTCGGGCCCTGTCACAATCGTCGTAAATTTAACATCTCTTCGGAAATCTTTGCCGTCTGTCATAAATGCCAATATGGATGAGACAGGTATGCCGTCTTTGACGATTTCCGGTCCGATTATGATTTTCATATCCATAAAAATATCTGCCGAAACGGTCAAGAGTCCTTCAACAGTCTGCTGGATATAGTTCGAGAGATCGACTTTCCACTGCCCTGGTTCGGGTGCCAAAATCGTATACACAGCATCGGTGCGATTTACGGTGTAATTGACTCCCGGATGGGTCGGTTCTACCAGTGAGCCGTCCGGACGATAAACCTCGAAAAGAAACGGCATTCCCGGGACACCGGTAGCCCCTGTATGATAGATATTATAGAGTCGATCCCAGTTTAAGGCGAATTGAAGCCTTCGTGTTCCGGGAATAACAGCCAAACTGTCTGACCAGCGACTGCGTCCGGGAAAATCATCCCCGTATGTCAGTAGACGTCTTGAGTTGTCGATTTTCTCTCTTCCGAAATGATACACATCGGCCAGGCGATTAAAAAGAGAAAGTGACTCTCCGAGGTAAACGGGCAAGAATACCCCGCCGGTATATGTTGCGATTTCATCGAGCAGATCCTGATCCGCATCGGGTCCCAATGCGACCGTGTGGATCGCAAATTCAGGATGAGCTTCCTTGAGAATATCCACAGTAGGTAGAACGGGCTCCACAGTACGGCCTGGTGGTGGCCAGGGTATAAAATCAGAACGATTCCAATAGGGAGATGTGTTTTCCAGTGCATCTGTAAGCAGGATGATACCCCAATTGTTATCCTCATTTGCATGATCATTGAATATTTCAATCGCTTTCAATATCCCCGCACCGATGGACGTATTCCCTCCCTCACTCAAATCCGATATGGTATCTGCCACGAGTTCCCGATCTTCACCTGCATTCACAACTCCCCTTCCGAGATCGTCAGTCGCCCTTGTGTTATAAGAGACGACACCCACTTGATCATCCGGATAGGCAGACTCCATGAAGAAGCGGGCAGCAACACGGGCTGCATTCATCTTGTCGTAATCGCGCATCGAACCTGATCGATCAATAACGGCAATCTGTGTGTATGTTTCTTCAGGTTCTTCGTACCTGACCGCATGGGGATATGCATCCCACGACCGTATGCCTCCATCGTTGAATTGAACCCGCAGGGTATACATGCCCGGTGCAGGCTGAGAAACAGGATCAACCAAAAGCCAATGTTCACCCTGTACACGAAGCACTTCCCGCACATCCGGATGTCGGTCGCCAATGTGTACTTCCCATTGGTGGCGATTGGTACCTTCAGCAGGAGGATATCTGTTAAACCGTGTCCGAATAAATAATGATCTTTGTGCCGAAGGATTATCAAAAGCACCGACCGTCATCGCGTGCGCTGAATTCGGGCCGAGGATTCGAAGATCGCCATGGTAATTCCCACTCCGGCGGGAATCATGGGCCTGTTCACCCCATGGTACACGACCGTGATCAATCGCACGAAAAAGGTCATAGACATAAACTCTCCCCTGTACCGGCGAACCTGCCCTCTGGGTTTGAACAACAAGTTCTATGGCATTATCCCCATCAAGATCGGTGATCAGGGGCGTGGATGAAATTTGGGAACGATAATAGAGTGGCCATGTATCTTCATCACTGATGATATTTGCATCACGATCAATAACATTGAATTGATATGTGATTTCGCAATCCTCGTAATATGCTGAAGGTGTAGAATTGACGAAAGCAATTTCAGGATTGGCATCTCCCCGAAGGTCGGCCACCAGAGGCTGGAAATTGGGAATCCCGGCAGCAACACGTAAACCCTCGTCCCATCCTGAATACGGATCTCCGGTCCTGGGATCCATCATACCCAGGTGGGCTGCAATGTCTGGGGGTGTTGAATATGCAACATAATGACTATAAACGACTGCAACCTCGTGTCCCGACACACCCGGTCTCAACTGAGTACCAATCGGTTTCGGAGCGAAGTGTGATGATGTACTGCTGGAAACGAGTGTATTATCCCCACGATAGACATGGATCTGACCAAAAGCCGAGGCGGCGATAATTTCAAGCACACCATCTGCATCCACATCCACAAGAACCGGCGGCGGCGTATTCATACCAGTTGAACTTCCAATGGTTCTCGACCATTTCAGGGACCCATCCCGCTCCCAAACATACAATGTTGGATCGGATTCACGAAAAGCCGTTGCAACCACTTCGATCTCATCATCACCATCGACATCACCCACAGCAGGCTGAGTGATATCTGCATTTTCTTCACCGGTGGCATACCATCGCAGGAATGTCCCGCCACCTTGAATAGCAACCACCGAGGCAGTCATCACCCCTGGAGGTGCTTTGGGATACGATACGAGGATTTCCAGTCTGCCGTCCAGGGTGACATCCGCCAGCACAGGTGTATTCTGCTTAGGAGGAGAGTCGGTAAGCAGGGGATTATTCATCGTTATTGGCCAGCCGTCCCTGATTTCAGTTCCATCATGATAAAATATTCGAATTCTTTCCAGTTGATGGTCTTGAATTGTTGTTCGTGCAACAAGTTCCGGCCATCCATCCCCATCCACATCACCAGCCGCCATGCTATGATAAAGATTTTCAGAAACAGGAAGACCGATAACCCATCCCGGCACGGGGTCACCATTGCCATAGAAAGCCAGTATGGTCCCGCTGGAAGTAGTACCGCCAAGTATGAGCTCTCTCCTGCCGTCCCCGTCGACATCCATGGACATGGGAGCACATCGAGCAGAATGCAATCCATCTATGGGGAAACCTGCCTGCTGCCTTGGCTGGATATTATCTATAATGACATGCTCTTCGAATGTCCAGGTCTCATCTCCTTCCACAATGAGCCTGAGAGTGACTTCACCAGTTGGCAGAGAAAATATATCCAACTCGTCCAAAAGAACCAGCATGTCGAGGTTCGTACCCGGTGAAACGGGTAATCCCGGAGCACATTCAACAGAAGAAGAAAGAGGAATTTCCCTGAAATCACCTGGACCGGCCGACCAGCCCCGTGCATAGAGGATGCGATACCGAGTAAATCCCGGTCCGTATGCCAATCCCATCAACGGTTCAGACACAATGACGAGCTCCTCTTCGCTGTAATTGGCAATATAGGCGCGCGGAAGATTGAGCACTGCACGGTCTTTAGCAAACGTCTCATCATCCAAAATGACTTCGAGCTCTAAAATATAGCGATCCTCCGGGAGGTCATCGGTATTGATCGTACAGAGCACATCACTTCCATCGGAATAGCCACGCGAAACACCCGATTCGATTATTTCACCATCAGACAAATCCCATTCCGTACCCATTCGAAGGTTCCAATCGACAGGTCGGCCATCCGGATAACCCAGGTAAGCGTGAATATCGACAGTTCCATTCTGGATGGAGAATGCCTCATTCCGATTGGTATTTAAATAATTGACATGAAGGGAAAGGATATTGGCCTCGGGCGGAGCATAGCCGTCTCTTAGAGGGGTAATAGTTCGATATGCATTGACCATGCCCCAACCACTGAACCTGTCCCAACCCTCTGTATTTTCCCCTCGATGACCCGGAAGGGAGATCGGATCATCGGCTTTCATCCGAAGAACCTGTCTAATTTGCTCGGGAAAAAGGGATGGATTTTCACTGACAATGAGCGCTGCGACACCTGCAACGATGGGCGATGCTGACGAAGTTCCGCTAAACCACTGCGTATCCCCGTATGCCATCAGAGAATACATATCGGTTCCCCCCGCTGCAACATCGATCTTGGGTCCATAACCGGATCCATCGTCAATATTTCTTTGCCCGTCCGGATCGAAATTACTGACAGAAATGATTTCTTCTCGTCGTGAGGGATCACCACCATAAGTAAAATAATTGAAATTACCCAGTGAAGCGACAAATGTTATATTTACCTGCTCAAGGGTCCTGAGAAGGTCATTCCGATCGGCTTCTGAAATACCACCACCGAACTGACCCGATCTTGAACAATTGATGATCCTCACATCTTCAAAATCGATGCAATACGAAATCTCTCCAATATTAAAATCCGATAGAACGGGTAGTATCCGAACTCTGGGAGCTACGCCGGAAATTCCGATGCCATTATCAGCTATTGCAGCAATGAGTCCGGCAACGCGCGTACCGTGTCCTGCGTCACTGGGTCCGAAAGGGGTATTATCATTATTTTGGAAATCCCATCCAACGAGATCATTTGAGTATCCATTGTGATCATCATCCGGTTGGTCATCTTCCTCCGACCACCAGGCCACA
>CAZYTI010000299.1:0-5990 GCA_964650065.1 uncultured bacterium | reverse complement strand
AAAATATGAGACGAATTTTTAGGGAACATTTCCCCTAAAATAAAGTATGTTAAAATCAATTTTTTGTGGAAATTGCAATAGCTATTTCAAGGATACCCCTAACTGTATTTAGCTCATTTCGAAGCCTGCCAAGACAAAATTTGATGCAAACTGTAATTTCAGGCGCTACATTCGGTGGAGCCAATGCAATCTTCCTGCCTATGGGAATACTATGGCTGTTAGGAAAAACTGAACTTGTTCCCGCGATGATGTGCGGAGCTGTTCTATGATTGTTAATCGATTCTACAATTCTCTATAAAGTGTTTGATTCCAGGGTATATCCAGCAAGTGGACTTTGGCCATCTGGAATAGCAACAGCCGAATGCATTATAGCTGGAGATAATGGGGGAGAGGTGATCTAATATAGGAATGAATGGGCTCTCCACGAATTTTCGAACCAGCAGGCATTTTCGTTGAGTTAATGTAAGCGTGATCAAATAAATAGAAAGCACCAGGTTCCGGTATTGGTACATCAAGTATGTGAACATCATGCAATTTAGCCTCAAAAATCCATGTATACGTAATTTTACCCAATTTTCTTTTAATTTGACTTTTTAAAATAAATTAAGTACATTTAAATGTTTAAATATTTGAACTAATTTTTTCAAAATTAAGATTTATAATTCTGTCATCATAAATTAAAAAAAAGCATATTAAAATGAAAATTGACACGAATAGCCCTATTCCATTGTACTATCAACTTTCTGAGTTCTTACGCAAACAAATAAAGACGAATTTGTTCAAACCTGGCGATTCCATACCCTCAGAAAGTGAATTGATAAAGGAATTTGGTTTAAGTAGGGGGACAGTTCGACAGGCATTGCAGATTTTGACTCTGGAGGGGCTTGTTGAAAGGCATCCTGGTAGAGGTACCTTTGTTTCTTACCCTAAGATAGACCAAGATGCCAACAGAGTGATGGGTTTTTATAGCGGCTCTATAATAGAATCAGGTAAGATTCCGTCGGCTAAGATCCTAGAAATAAAAGAATTTTCTGCACCTAAATTAATCAAATCAAAACTTCAACTAAACGATGACGAATCCATAGTATTTATTAAACGAGTACGATACGCGAATGATGAGCCTATGATGATTGAATCGGAATATTTTATAAATGATGTTGGGCAGAAATTAATTGATAAAGATTTAAGAGGCTCCATATATGAAATTTTACAGGATAAATATGACTATGTTATCCATAGGTCAGAAAATACCATTGAAGCATCTCTTGCTGAAAGTGTAACTGCAAGGATATTTGGCATTGATAATAATAAACCGGTTTTTCTGGTTCATCGTCTCGTGTTTTTGGATGACGGTATTCCATTTGAATATTCTGAAGATATAATTCGTGCTGACAGAATTAGATTTTCAATAGAGGACTATTATCAAAAAGAGAAAACCGAATTTAAAATCAACCAAAAATTTATAAAAGAATAAAAGAGGAACGGATCTGATCTGAAAGCTATGAGTCATTCAGTTCAGCAGTTAAGTTACTACCGCATAAAGGATTAACGATAAGTTGGATTTAGGGATTATTGGATAAATAGAGAATGCTTACTAAAGAATATCGATTTTGGCGGTACCGTATCTTCATTTTGAGCTGGCTGGCCTATGCAGGGTTCTACTTATGCCGAAAGAATTTCGGTATCGCTATGCCCCTGCTAAATCAGGCTTTGGGATATACGAAAGATGATTTTGCGTTACTTCTGTTTTTTTACGGCCTGTTCTATGCATTGGGTCAGTTTTACAACGGATTTTTATCCGATCGGTTCGGTCCACGCGTAATTGTTAGCATCGGACTTACGCTATCCATATTAGCCAACATATTTATGGGTTTTGGCGGGGGCCTGTTTGTGTTTGGTGTTTTACTGTGTCTCAATGGGGCCGGACAATCGACGGGTTGGTCCGGGACAGTTAAAAATATGGCTCCGTGGTTCAGGAGTAAAGAACGGGGCGTGGTTATGTCCTGGTGGGCAACCTGTTATGTCATCGGTGGGATCATAGCAACTGCTTTTGCAACCTATTTGGTAACCCACCCATTGCTGTTGAGAGAAAGTGACCTGAAAGATCCGGCAGGTTTAATAATTCAACTACACACCGAGAGGGATGCACTCTCAGAATTCCTTAAAGATCATTTTTCTACCGAGACCCGCACGATTCTGAGCGAATATGAGGAAAAAGGAGATGTCTCTGAATCCTTTAACAAAGTATTTGTCGATGAGTTGAATGAAATAATAAAAGGCCCCTGGCTTTACGATGAACAACGATTTGCTCACGTGACCTTGTCAGAAGGAACTCAGAAAAACATTGGAAACTTGAGTAAGAAAACACCTGAACAACGTAAAAAAAGCTTACAGGGTAAAAGTCTTATTCGCTTCAATAAGGCCTTGTTGCAACAAGCCTATCCAGGCAAATTCCGATTGGGATGGCAGCGGGGCTTTTGGGCTCCGGCGGCGTTACTCGCACTCATATCGTTATTATTTAGTCGTTTTACACGAAACAAGCCCACTGATGTGGGCCTCCCGGAAATAAATAAAATTGATGACGACAAAGATATTGAACAGGATCGTTCCGATGGGAAATCGCCAAAGAACTCTCCACTGAATCGGGGACCGTCTTCAAAGGAAATTTTTGCGATTGTTCTAAAAAGTCCTGTGATCTATCTTATCAGTATTATGTATTTCTTTACCAAAATGGGGCGATATGCATTGCTTTTCTGGTTGCCATATTATATGGTAGAGCATCTCGGCTATGACCTCGCGGAAGCAGGATATACTTCCGTCCTTTATGAAGCAGCCGGTTTTATTGGAGTGATAACTGCAGGTTATGTTTCTGATAAATTGTTCAACGCCCGGCGAATGCCGGTGGGGGCACTGGGGATGTGGGGCCTGGCCATCATTTGTTTTTTTCACCCTCAACTGGCAGCATCCGGACAACTCGGTAATGCTATTGGTATATCTTTGATTGGGTTCTTTACATACGGACCGGACGCCTTAATGTCGGGGGCCGCAGCGATCGACGCAGGGTCGCAAAAGGCAGCAGGGTTGTCTGCGGGTGTCATTAATGGTGTTGGTTCGTTGGGACAGATGATATCCGGGTTTGTCGTGGCCTATATTGCCAGTAATCTTGGCTGGGACAGCCTCTTCTATTTCTTTGTGATAATTGCTTTCATTAGTGGTTGCATATTGGCGATAAGATGGAACTGGGTTCCCCAAAGCACAAGGAACAGTTGATATGAAATTATTAAACTCCTCAAGGATACTGTAAAAAAAATGAAAATTTTATTGTCAATATCAAAAGAGGTGGGTTAATCGATGGAAAAAAATCAGCAGATACCCAGGTGGAAAGATAAAATACTATTTACTCCAGGACCTCTGACGACCAGTCAGAGTGTTAAACAGACCATGTTACGGGACTTGGGCTCCCGTGACTATGTATTTATTCGATTGGTAAAGGAGATTAGGCAAAAACTGGTTGAGATTGGCCAAGTAAGCCCAGAAGCGTTTACTGCGATTATTTTACAAGGCAGCGGAACGTATGGTTTAGAGGCGGTGGTCTCCTCCACCATCCCACCTGATGGGAAACTGCTTGTCATCATCAACGGAGCATATGGTAGACGCATTGCAAAAATTGCTTCTGTCTTAAAGATCGATACGGTCATCGTAGAATCCCATGAAGACATGAAGCCTGATTTGAAGAAGATAGACGCCGTCCTGAAGGAAGACTCGAAAATTACCCATGTCGTTGTCGTACATTGCGAAACGACCACGGGCCTTGTTAATCCGATTAAGGAAATTGGTGCTCTTGTTAAAGCCGCCGGAGCCAAATATTTTGTAGATGCCATGAGCAGTTTTGGTGCTGTGCCGGTTCACTTAGACGATTGCAATATTGATTATCTGGTTTCATCGGCCAATAAATGCATTGAGGGTGTGCCAGGGTTTTCATTTATTTTAGCTAAGATCAGTTCACTCATGGAAACCAAGGGATACGCGCGCAGCTTGAGTTTTGATTTATTTAATCAATACCAGGGTCTTGAAAAAAATGGGCAGTTCCGATTCACACCTCCGACTCATACGCTAATCGCATTTCGACAGGCACTAACCGAGTTGGAACAGGAAGGTGGTGTTGAGGGTCGGGCCGCCCGCTATAGGGCCAACTACGAGAGATTGGTGACCGGAATGCGGAAAATGGGTTTTAAGGAATATCTATCCCCCGAAGATCAGGGTTACATTATTACATCATTTCATTATCCTAAAGATCCCAATTTTAGCTTCGAGGAATTTTACAAAAGATTAAACAGTATAAACTACGTTATTTATCCCGGAAAAGTCGGCAATGCCGACTGCTTTCGCATCGGAAACATCGGTCGGATATTCGAATCAGATGTCCGCGATTTATTGGCCGCCATTCGGGAGACTATCGCTGAAATGGGTGTTAAACATTTTTAAATGACAATGAATAGGGTATGCAGATAGTCATCCGGCACTTGGCTCGTTATTTAGGGAAAGTATTTAGATGAAATTTACCAAAAATAACCTGAATGAAATGAACTCAGAAGGGGATTTAAATATCTCTCCACGCCGTAGGGCGTGGACCAAAGATCAAATTAATCCCCAGAGCCAAAAGTGGCTTGATTTAGACGCTAAGTATTTTTTGCACCAGTCTCTATCAACACCGTGTTTGAATGTCCTGACCCACTGCGAAGGGATTTACCTTGATGATCTTCAGGGCAGGCGTTTTATGGATTTCCATGGCAATAACGTCCATCAGGTTGGCTTTGCCAATCGGCGGGTGATTGAAGCGATTAATGTCCAGATGGAGAAATTGGCATTCTGTACACGGCGGTATACCAATATCCCGGCGATAAAACTGGCCGAAAAGCTCGTCCATCTGGCCCCGGGAAATTTGAACAAGGTACTGTTCGCACCGGCGGGAACAGCGGCCATCGGGATGGCACTTAAACTGGCACGTGCGGCGACCGGCAGATTTAAAACGATTTCGATGTGGGATTCATTCCATGGTGCCTCGCTCGATGCGATCTCTGTTGGGGGCGAGGCGATTTTTCGTAAGAATATCGGTCCGCTGCTGTCCGGCACCGAACACGTGCCGCCTCCTGATTGCTACCGTTGCCTGTGGGATTGTCAGGAACACTGTAATCTTAAATGTGCGGAATATGTAGAATACGTTTTAGCCAAGGAAGGTGATGTTGCGGCGGTGATCGCTGAAACAGTACGCAGCACATCGATTATTCCTCCACGCGGATATTGGGAGAAAATTCGAGCAGCTTGTGACAAATTTGGCGCATTGCTGATACTTGATGAAATCCCCCATTGTCTGGGCCGTACAGGTAAAATGTTTACTTGCCAGCACTTCGACATAGTTCCAGATATATTAGTGATCGGCAAAGGACTAGGAGGTGGAATTTTTCCTTTGGCGGCACTTATTGCCCGGGAAGACCTGGACATAATGCCGGATCGCGCATTGGGTCACTATACCCACGAGAAGAATCCTGTCGCCTGTGCCGCAGCCCTGGCAGCCATCGAATATCTAAAAGAGGAAAAACTGCTGGAGAATTCCACCAAATTAGGGAATTATGCCCTTAAAAGAATGCACGATATGAAGAAACGGCACCCAATAGTTGGTGCGGTAAGAGGCCTGGGACTAATGATGGGAATGGAATTAGTCAAAGACAGAGAGTCCAAGGAGCCGGCAACGGAAGAGGCTGAACAGGTGATGTACAGTGCCCTTAACAAAGGGCTCGGCTTCAAAGTAACCATGGGCAACATTATTACATTGACGCCTCCGTTAACGATAACTGAACAAGAGATGGATAAAGCATTAGATATCCTGGATGAATGTCTTTGTGAAATAGTAAAATTATAATTATGAGTCAGGGCAACGGTGGAATCTTTTTGTAAAATAAAGAAAGATTCCACCGAAAAGATAGAGCGAC
>CAZYTI010000298.1:0-5997 GCA_964650065.1 uncultured bacterium | reverse complement strand
GAATCTCGATATCTTTGATCAAGAGTTCCGATTTGACAATCTCAACATCTCGAATTGGATCCAGGCTCTTCAGTGTGTGGGAAACATTGGGATCTTCGAAGCATCGGACAATATGCCCTAAAGCATCGACGCTGCCAATATGGGATAAAAACTGGTTTCCCAGACCCTCACCCTGACTAGCGCCCTGAACGAGACCGGCTATGTCCACAAATTCAAGTACTGTAGGGACTTTCCTGGATGATTCAACGATGCGATAAACGCCATCTAATCGTTCATCTTCCAGGGGTACGATTCCAAAATGGGGATCAATAGTACAAAAGGGATATGCCGAAGCTTCAACACCGAGATTGGTCAAAGCATTAAAAATGGTCGATTTCCCCACATTGGGTAAGCCGATGAGTCCACATTTAAAACCCATTTCTTTCTCCACTACGCTAGTCACGAAGGAATGATATAAAGGTAAAATGTTTTCCCGGATTTGTCAAGATGAAATCATAGGTGGAGAAAAAAAAGAGAAAAAAATGATCTTGCTTTTTGAGTGAGGAAATCGTATATTTTTTGCTTAGAAATTTAAAGTTTTCTTAGAATAACAAGGAGTACCTGGTCCCATGATGCAAACACTTCGTAAATATATGAAGCAAATATTTTGGGTCGTCGCGATCGCATTTATAGCGACCATTGTTTTCAGTTGGGGAATGGGTGGTTTCAAAGACAAAAACTATCAAGCCCAGCAAGGCATTATCGGAATCATCAATGGTCAAAAAATTCAGTACCAGCAGTTTGCCATGGCCCTCGATCAGGAGATTGAGAATATCAAACTGCAATCCAATACCCAGGAAATCTCTGAGTACCGAATTCAGTCTCTGCGCGATCAAATATGGGAATCCATTGTACAGAATATTCTCCTTTCCCAGGAGATTGAAAATATGAAAATCCAGGCGGCACCCGAAGAAATCGTGTTTCAGCTGCGGAATAACCCTCCTGAATTTATAAGAACCAACGAACAATTCCAGACCGAGGGCCAATTTGATATGACCAAATATCAACAGGCGCTGAGTGATCCAAGGAATTATGATGCCTGGATCGATGTTGAAAATTATTTGCGCAGTACGATTCCCATGCAGAAGCTCCAGGCATATATCCAATCATCCATTCGTGTCACAAAAAATGAAGTGCGCGAAGCCTACCGACTTGAAAACGAAAAAGTAAATGCAAAATATGTCTTTTTTGATCCGGCGGCTGTTTCCCTCGAAAATATTCAAATCACCGATGATGAAATTCGTAACGCTTACCAGGAGCATCGGGAAGACTATCATGAACCTGAAAAACGCAAAATTCGATATGTACTCTTTGAACGAAAACCTTCCCTGGACGACAGCCTTCAGGCACGTCAGGATATCGAAGATATCCTTGATCAAATTAAGAAAGGAGCGGATTTTGAAGAAATGGCATTAGAATCCGATGATGTGGGTACGAGGGAAAAGGGAGGGAATCTCGGATTCTTCGGAAGAGGGGCCATGGTCAAACCCTTTGAGGACGCCGCTTTTTCTGCATCAGTCGGAGACATCGTCGGCCCCATTGAAACACAGCACGGACTTCATATTATCGAAGTGCTCGCCCGGAAAATTGAATCGGGCGAAACCAAAGTGGAAGCACGCCATATTTTAATCAAATACGAGATGAGTCCGGAAACTTATGACAGCATGTTGGACAGGGCAGATTATCTATACAACATCACTTCGGAAACAGGAGAGAAACATTTCACGGAATTGGCAGAACAGGAAGGTTTAACGGTACAGGAATCCCCCCTTTTCCAGGAAGGGGGATTTATTCCGGGAATCGGGATGGCTTCCCGTGTGAATTTCTTCGTCTTCAACGAAAATCTGAACTGGCTGAGTCAGCCCATGGGAGCGGGTGAGAATGTCATCGTTTTCCAAATTTCCGAAATTCAAAAAGCCTATTACAAACCTGTGGAGGAGGTCGAATCTACGATAAAAAGCTCGCTGGAAAGAGAAAAACAGAAAGTCAAAACCGGTGAGATTTGTCAGCAATTCCGGAATAAAATCTCCGGTGGTATGGAATTTGAACAATCCGCAACCCAGGATTCCCTGGAGATCTTCGAGACAGGACTCATCCATCTTCAAGCCTATATCTCCCGGGTTGGCCGGGATGCACGCTTCTCCGGAGCAGCCTTTCGGCTCAAAGTCGGAGAGGTTTCAGAGTCCGTTGAGGGAAGCCGGGGGTACTATCTGATTAAAGTGAGTGAACGAACCGATATGAATGAAGACCTTTTTCAAACTGAGAAAGAAAGTGAAAAACAGAAACTTTTTCAGCAAAAACAGCAAACAATGATCATGGCATGGTTGAATCAACTGAAAGAAAAGGCCGATATCGAAGATTTTCGGAATCAGTATTATTAAAGTGCGCTTAAGTGCACTTTAATAATTACATCTCGAACCGTATTCCCACTGAAGTATTCAATCCTTCTACTTTCCGTTCCATGAGTGTCGTGATCGTCCCGCCCACATACGTTAAATTAAACTCAAACATGGCATCCTCGCCGAGTTTCACATTGGCCCCGAATCCGCCACCAAAGACGGATGCCTTTCCAACATCATTGAGCTCGTTTCTACCATAGACACGTCCATCGCCCAATATGAAGATCCCGCCTCCATCAATATCGATTATTTTTAATACAATATCCAGCTCCGCCTGGAATCCATTGGTATTCAGCGTCTCTTTCTGAATCGTGGGAAACCCATAATAAGTGGCAATTTCATTCTTCCCTTTATGACGATAAGACAACCGACTCCACAGATAATTCCTTCCAAATCGGTATAAATAGCCTAAATTCATGGATATTTTTTGTCCCGACCCATAGACTTCCTGATCATTCCTCAAATCACGCCAGTAGTACGTATATAGCGCATCCAACATGATCTTCATATCTTCATTTATTTTAAAATCGACGCCTACATGCGCACTGACCTCATCTCCCGGTTTATATTCTCCCATCCATATATCCACAACATTGCTGTCCATACTGCTCATGTAATAGGAAGATTCATATCGAACCGGGTGATAAGGCCTTCTATGAAGAAACTGGCCACCGAATCCAATCACCAGATTATCGAGTATTGGGAAGGCCATGGCAAAACCCAGTTTTCCGGTGGCACCTTGACCATAAACGGGCAACCGAAATCGGAAGATGTTCAGCCCCACCCAGTTGGATAAATTGAATTGACCATTGGACAGTTCGGTCTTACCGGTGGGCGCCCCGAATCCCACATTGAACATGGCTCTCTCGTTTAAAAAGAGATAGGTCCCTTGAACCCAGGTATCGGAGAATCCATCCAGCTTCTGACCTTCGTACCACCGTGTCATCGCCGGTGTGTGTGTAATCGTTAAATTGAAACGGCCACCCATGGATAAAAGAACAGACACGGGAAACGCCGATTGCGAAATGGGAATTTGATAGCCCCCTATTCGCCACATCTGATAACTGAACCCCATACTCACCTGACTGCGAGACAGATTGCCCAGGATGCCCGTTTGTGCAAAAATCTGTCCCGTCATGAAGCATGTGGTGATGATCAGTCGCAGTCTAAATGTCATAGTCACCTCATCGACAAAGGAGTATAATTTTTATTCATCTCAAGACAATCATTTTACGTGTCGTGACCCGCTCCGAAGCCTGCAGCCTGCAAAAATAAATACCGCTGGAAACCGATCGTCCATGATCATCCCTTCCATCCCACAACACTTCATGATATCCGGCTTGCTTCGCTCCCTGTAACAGGTTTCTCACCCGCTGTCCGAGCGCATTGAATATTACAATTTCTACGGTCTCATTTTTAGGCAGACTGTATCGAATCGTCGTTTCCGGATTGAAGGGGTTGGGAAAATTTTGAAACAGATTGAATTCTACGGGTTTGAGAGGAATCCCTTCACTATGGTTCTGAATAAAGGCATCGGTGCCCACGACCAACCGGAATCGACGCTGACTCGACCAGGCCGCATCATCCACATAATTCATGTGATGCATCGAGAGCATGTCTTTCGCGATCCCGTCTTTCATGTCCAACAGATAGGCTTTCCAGTCATCGGGTAAGCCCTGATGAAGTATCCAGGATAGACTGACATCCGTTTTCGTCGATTGGTTATCCACCACGAACTCCCAAACATAGCCCGATTGTCCCGGTCCACGAATATCCGCCGCATAATGACCCGAGCGGCTGGTCCACTCCATGCTTTCGAAATAGGATGAAATATAATTCCCGATGGGAGGCGGTTCCGGTCGGTCTCTGAGATCCCATTCATCTTCCGCATCGAGACGGATACCTGCAAAGTTATCCAAGTCCTTGGCGATCTCGGTCTCAACGGATATCTTGAACATCCATTCATCTTTTTGAAGATTGGTGAGTACACCTTTGCGAACACCCGATCGCTTGGCTAATACCGATTGTTGAGGATTGACAGAAAGGACATGATTGTCGAAATCGGCATTGTAGATCCAATATCCATTCCAGGGATCCATGGTTGGCCAATCGATTCGATATCCCTCTATTTCATCATAATAGTACAAGGTACCGATAGAATCGGATGAAAGCGTACAATCATCCCAACCGATGGTAAAATAATAAGGCAGGCCAATCATGTTCCAACCCGGATTGATCTGAATCTGATAACCGGAATCAGTGGACACGGTTTGTCCGGATCCGATGTCAAAAACCTGATTGACATCACTCACTATCCAGTATGATCTTCCGGGCACGAAGTCAAAGAAATGATCCGTAGTGTCGGTGTAATCGACATACACAGAATCCAATCGATGCCACCAGAAGAGCCTCCATTTATATGGATTCCAGGGGCCAAAATCATCCTCCAGAACACTGGCCACATCGGTGGAATCCAAATCGAAGGGAATGGAAAACATGGAGAATTGACGGTATTCCAATTCGACAGAAGCGACCATCCCGGTATGCCGAATCGTCGAAGAGACGGGATCGTTTTGAGGATCGAGTCCGGGGTAAACCAGAGTATCATTGGCAGTGATGACTTCAACATAATATTCAATTCCCTGTAGTGTGACAAAATCCGCCGGGATAACCACCTGATATGTGGCCGGATCGATCTGCACACCGAACAATATTTCGTAAGTCTCCCCTCCCCCCAGACGATACATCACAGAAACCCCCGTGGCTTCGAGTCCGCCCGGAACCCGGATGTCCATGGTCAGGGGCTGTCCCAACACGGGTGGATTGGGATTCATGGCGGCCACACGGATGCCCCAGTCAAAAAGCTGATACTCCCAGGGCTGCCGAATGATCGTCGAGATACGCAGCTCATCGATATACCCTTCAAATTGACTGAAGTAAGCATTGGGAAACCGCTCTGCAGCACCAATGATAAGGGGTCTATCCACGGCATCCCATGTCGTTCGCGCCCAGAGCCTGGACCATATGGCTACGCCATCCACATAGAGTCGACCGGTTCGAATTTGATGATCATAGGTGAATACCATATGATGCCAGCTGTTATCATTAAAACTCGATCCACCGGCACCGAATCCTTCCAGGACGATACGTCCCTGGTGATCAAAGGCTATGGCGTAGTTGATGGCATGGTCAGGATCGTTGAATCCCAGGGACAACAGGGTTTGGGACAAGGTATCGGTCCGAAAATAACACTCGATGGTAAAATCTTCAGAAGTCATATCAAAAGCGATTCTTTCATCAAAGGGTATTTGAACCCGATCGTCGGAGCCATCGAAATACAATCCGCCCCCAAAAAATCCGTTTTCTGTCCATGTCGTACCATTTCTCATATAACCGTTTAATCCATTGTCCGAAACATCAACAACAATGGAATCGCCGAGTACTTCATTCCGATTGAAATGGTAAAGGAGCGATGTATGAGAATCCAGAGGAAGCGGTTGCACGCCACTCCATTCTCGACTGCTGCCGACCAGTGCGACGATAATTGAGTGGCGTGCAA
>CAZYTI010000297.1:0-6003 GCA_964650065.1 uncultured bacterium | reverse complement strand
AAATCGTCAGTCCTTCAACGCCGCGATCCCAGCGGATTACCTCATCAGAATCGAGAAGCGTGATATTCCTGAACCCTTCCGACGCGATCTTTTCACCACTGTTTAACGCCTTGATAACCGTTTTCCTGTCTTCGGGCCACCCCAACACGATGGCGTAAAGATATTTCTTGTCCTTGCTTCGTGTAAAACGGACATCCCTGAAGGACAGTTTGTTGAAATTCCATCGGATCTTGTCTTTCCCATTGACCTGATGATGCTCTGTCAATTGGGCCGGACCTTCTCCGAAAACACGCCACCGCCGGGTGTTGTAAATGGCCTCGCCATTTGCCTTCAGCCATTTCCCGATGTTTCGCATGATGGTCTGTTCCTCTTCGTGAATGGCGCCGTTGCCCATGGGTGTCAGGGAGAGGAAGAAGATCCCGCCGCGGCTGACCATGTCGATGAGGCTCCTGACATGGTAGTCGGCCCGGTGCTTGTACACCTTGTCGTTGACATAGCTCCAGGGATAACCGATGGCCCGGTCGGCGAGCCAGTAATTATCCTGATGCTCCGGCATGTCCCTGCAATTCTCGTAGCAGAGAAGACCGAATTCCTCAGGAAAATTGAAGACCCTGGAAGCAGGGAGTTTATTGGCGATGATCACCTCTTTCCCGGCTTGCTCCGCCTTATTGTAGTAATAGGCGAAGGCCTTCCTGACCAATGAATCAGGCGTGGCCCCATTATTGATGGACCCTCTCAAACCGTCGAACCAGATAAAATCAGGATCATATTTGTCCATCACCTCCGTGATTTTACCGTACCAGCGCCGGGCGAAATCTTCCACCGATGCCGTGCTGGGATTCCAGTAAAAATCGGACAATTCAGGCTTAAAAATTTCCCAGGTTCCCTTTTGGTGGGCCGAATATTTATCCATGTTCGAGCGGATGACATACCCGAAGGTGCGGCCATGATGAAACGTGGCAGCGAGTTTCATTCCCCGCTTTCGTACCACTTCGGCAATCTCTCCATAGATGTCCCTCCCGGGTCCCATATTTTTGGCATTCCAGCGGCTGAATTCACTGTCCCAGAGCAGAAAACCGTCGTGATGGACAAGACAGATCCCGCCGAATTTGGCTCCGGCCTCGGCCATCAAGCCGGCCCATTCATCGGCTTTGAATTTTTCAGCTTTAAACTGGGGAATGAATTGCGTATACCCGATCTCGGAACGGGGGCCGTATTTATTCTCGTGATACCGGATGACGCCTTTCTTGTCTTCACCGGAGATATCGTAAAGATTTTTCACATAATCGGGACCGCCGTGAGCGGGCACCGAATACACGCCCCAGTGGGTATAGACGCCAAACTTGGCATCCAGCACCCATTCGGGGATCTCATCCCTGGAAAGGGATTCCCAGGTGGGCTCATAAGTCATCACCTGGCTTGTGCACCTTGTATAAAAAATCATGACACCAGCCAATAATACAAAAATGTGCATCCATCGATATTTCATGTCAATCATCCCCTTTCATATTAATTTGTCCGAATCTCAAACACCCAGGCATGATTACACGGTTTTTCCCGGGGCAGCTGCACCCTCAATCCATCCGCATCGTGAGTAAAGTCGATCTTCGCGCCACTGCCCAGCATGCGAACCGATCGAATAACGGACAACTCACCGGACTTCAACGAGGATATCGTTATCGGATCTTCCTGCCATTCCAAGAGAATGGCGAACACAACATTCTCCTTCTTAGTGAAGCGGATCGTTCCTTCCCCGTACACCTTCCACGGCCGTGTACCGTAAATAGCCTCGCCATTGGTCTCCAGCCATTTCCCGATTCCCCGAAGTCGTTCCTGCTGGATTTTTTGTATGGTCCCGTCGGCCCTGGGACCGATATTCAGGAGCAGGTTCCCGTTCTTGCTCACGATATCCACGAACTCGTCAATGAGTTCATCTGTTGTACTGTAATCTTCCTGTTTTTCGTTCCGGTTAAATCCGTAGGAGCGACCTACGGGAAGTGGATTCTGCCACTTGATATCCAGTATCCTGTCCTGGGACATATAATCGCCCTCGATCCAGTCCCCCACCACTGAAGGAACGAGACCATTTCGCCGGAAGGTGCCTCCCTTGTTGTTCACGCCTACATCCTTGCCCCATTCCAGGGCCTTGTTGTAGTAATCGGCCATGATCTGTTTGTCGTATTCGAGATAGGCCGAATCGAGCCCCCACATGCCATCGAACCAGAGAAAATCGGGTTTGTATTTATCCCTGTACTCTTCCCATCGTTTTTTCCAATCGTCAAGAAATTCCTTGCTGGGCTTATCGGCATCGGGATGCGGTCCGGGACGGGGCGTGCTGCCATGGGGTTTTAGATAAAGACCGGCATAGGCGGAATCGGACAGGTCGAACTCCTCTAAATAATCGTAATAGTACCAATGCCTGGCCCGGTGATACGAAGGGGCGTATTTCATGCCCCGTTTGCGGACCGCCTCCCCCAATTCACCGATAATGTCCCGCTTTGGCCCCATGTCCATGGCGTCCCACCGAGTGAGCTCGCTGTCCCACATGGCGAATCCGTCATGATGTTCGGCAACCGGAACAATATACCTGGCGCCGGCCTCCTCAAAGAGTGCCGCCCATGCTTCGGGATTCCACTTCTCAGCCTTGAATAGGGGAACAAAATCCTTGTAACCGAATGTTTTTTGATCATCGTAATGTTTACGATGATATTCGTAAGTGGGCGTTCCTTTTTTATACATATTATGGGGATACCATTCGGCGTTCCTCCCCACCGGAGCCCATCCAGGCACAGAATAGACACCCCAATGGATGAAAATCCCGAATTTGGCATCATCGAACCACTCGGGAGCAGGATGGGTTTTTAGAGATTCCCATGTGGCTTCGTATTTTTTAACCGGACCGCATGCTATGAGGAAAAAAAGACTTACTACCACAAAAACAATCAGAAATGAAACCATCCATCGTTTATTGGGCATTATCAAACTCCTTGAAATAGGATGTAAATATGGACAACGCTACCAGATCTGTTTGCGTCTTTCCAATAATTCGGGATAGACCTCGTCCGAATCTCCGATTTCTTCTTTAATCCTCAACAGTTCCGCCTTCAATCGCCCGGCGACTTCCGCGTATTCGGATTCTCCGTACACATTTCTCAATTCGTGGGGATCTTTCTCCAAATCATACAATTCCAATGAAGGCGGTGTTGGATCAGGAATTTTGCCGCCCCATCCCGATACGGTATGGAGTTGTGTGGCCTCCCGGCCTTCGGATGCCGCCTGTTTCTCCATCTCTGCCAGTTTGGGATGGACAGCCAGTCCATAAAAGAAGATCAGCTTGTAACGCTTGGTCCGAATGCCGTAATGGCCCGGTACATCATGATGGGCGCGGTGCATCCAATACCGGTAATAAGTGGCCTGTCGCCAGCCCCGAACCGATTTTCCAGCCAGCATGGGACGGAACGACGCCCCCTGCATGGCCCGGGGAGCACGCACCCCGGCATAATCCAGAAACGTGGGCGCAAAATCCACATTGTTGATCAGGTCATCATTGATGGAATTGGCCTTGATTTCCCGGGGATATCGAACCAGAAAGGGCATGCGAAGGGATTCTTCGAACATCCATCGCTTGTCGACATGATCGTGCTCGCCCAGCAGCATCCCCTGATCGCCGGTATATATCACCACCGTATCATCGGTCAAACCCGCTTCACCCAGATAGTCTAAAATCCGGCCTACGTTGTCATCAACGGCCGCTACACATCGCAGATAATCCTTGAGATATTTTTGATACGCCGCCCGGGTTTTCTCTTTCTCCGTCATGCCCTCTGTATCCAGTTTTCCCAAAGGCCACCAGTCGTTTTCCATTCTCCGCACCCGGCTGCGGACCTTATTTTTTGTGGAGAGCGTCGTCCCGTATTCCCGCGACCCATCGGACCGGTCGCTCTTGTCCTCAAAGAGACTGATGGGTTCGGGGATTTCAATATCCTCCAAAAGGTGTTCGTGTCGCCCCGGATATTCCCACAGCCCATGCGGTGCCTTGAAATGACACATCAGGAAGAAAGGTTTTTCATTCGCATCCTGCCACTTTTTAAGCCACTTCAAAGCCTGGTCTGTAATGACATCGGCGGAATACCCCTGGTGAGGTTCTCCCCCTTCGTTATGGTCTTTCCACGCTTTTCCCTTTTCTTTGAGGAGAGGATTGAAATAGAGTCCCTGACCGGGCAGGACATGGTAATAATCAAATCCCTGAGGCTCGGTATGCAGATGCCATTTTCCGATAATGGCCGTCTCATACCCGGCCCTTTGAAGCTCCTTCGCCACATTGGGGCTGTGCCCGGGATCCCAGTCATCAGCCAGCGTGTACACACCATTCCGATGACTGTATTGACCGCTCAGGATGGACGCACGGCTGGGTGTGCAGATGGAATTGGTGCAGAAACAGTTTTTCAGCATCATGCCTTCTTTGGCAATCCGGTCGATATGGGTTGTGGGACAGACCTCCTTCAATCGGCTTCCGTAACTCCCCACGGCCTGCCAGGTATGGTCGTCGGCCATGATGAAGAGGATGTTGGGGCGCTTTTGTTCTTTTGTACAGGACGACAATCCGAAAGAAAGAGCCGAAATCAAACCGAAACCTGCCGCTTTCAGAAAATCTCTTCGATTGGGTTCAGTGCTCATAGAAACGATTCCCCTCCATATACAATCATTAAATTATTTTTATTCGTCATCGTCATTCCATGAATTTCAATAGCACGCATTCAGATTAGAGTTTGGGCTTCCTACGTCCTTAGCAGGAAGCCCAAACTTTTATCAAGATGAGAGAGGATCTAAAATAATTTCTCCTTTGTTCTCCAGAGTCTTTTGAACGACGGTTCCGACAACAGCCCGATCTTCTCGATATCGATGGACTGAATGCCCAGGTCCAATGCAGGGGATCCTTCTTTCAGGCGAACATCCCCGATTCCCAGATTTCGGAAGAGGGGATCGCCGAATCGGCCGTTCGCCTCATGACCCAGTTGCTGGACCATATCAAAAAACGTTTTCCCTTTGGATTCGTCCACCGAATAGAAAAGGTTGTAATCTGGCCGGGCGAGATCCAGAAGCCCGGAAAGCCGCTTTTCCACATTGGTATTGAAAAAGACGATGGATTCACCCGGGGCATAAACGATGTTTCGTTCCACCCTGGCGCCTACGGCGGTTTCGGGACGAATAGAGATCCCGCCTCCGACAATGACATTGTTCATAATATAGTTCGTATGCTTCAGCTTGATACCGTTCCCGAACACGATATTCTCTTCCACTGTGGACTCTTCCTGATCGTCGTCAAAACGGATCTCATTGCCCGCTTTGGTGCTCTTGTGGATCAGGTTTCGCCGGATCACATTCCCTGTACCCGCGCAGGAGAGGTAAATGGCGTTTCCGTCCCCGAGCACTTCCATGACATGATGGAATTCGTTGTCCTGAACGATGTTGTTGCGGGCATGGGCGAAGCGGAGCGCTTCTGCCGCGGTCTTGGGCTCGCCCACCTCGTCCCACCGGATCACCTGCATATTTTCCCGGATGGTCCTGGGGATGACATAGCCCTTCCACTTGATGGGGTCGTATATGCCGAAATACCGGGGGCGTACGCCGCTCAAAATCACCGCATCGTAGGGAAGATTGTGGATGTAATTATTGAAAATCTTGTTCTCACCGCTCTGCCATACAAAGACCGCCGGACTGTGCCAGAAGAGCCGGCCCAGATGGTGGAACTCGTTGTTCTGTATCAGGTGTCCTTTATTGACATCCTTCAATCCGGGACCGTAACCGCACAGGAGGATCCCGGCACCGCCTAAATTAAAAAGCTTGTTTCCGGTAATCCGGATGTCCTGGCCGTAGAGATCCACACGAATGCCACTGCCGCCGCTGTTCCGGAATTGACAGTCTTCCACGGCACAGTCTTCGGCTCCCCGGAAACGGAGACTGTGCCGTGGAAGACTGTCAATTCCGGAACAGCGGCGGCAG
>CAZYTI010000296.1:0-6006 GCA_964650065.1 uncultured bacterium | reverse complement strand
CTTACTTTACGTTTATACTGTTCATCATTTTTGATCAAGTCCGTTTCATCAATCCCTATTCCGGTTTCCTTTTTCTAATAAAGTTTTTCTTGCTTTTCCCTGATTTATACATTATTTTGGATTTAACTAATAAGCCACACGACTAAAGTCCGCTTTACAACCGGAGGGAGTGGTGAGCGTTTACTTTAGTGAGGCTGTTTTTGAAAGATTTGACATAAGAATATGACCGAATTTCAGGAGGTGGATTGCATCTTTTGGGATTCGGTTTTTTTTGTTTTTGTAGAATGTCATCAAGGAGTTTACTACAATGAAGGCTATTGTTCTCCTGCCATCCCAGACTGAGGAGGAATAAAATGGGACTTTTCAATCAATGCTATCGGCGGGTCCCTCGAGGGTTCAACCGAATCAACGCCCTGAGAACTCGGTTCTCAACCTGGTTTATACTACTCCTCGTTTTGATTCTTATCCGGCCACTTTACGCCCAGACCGACCTGAACCTGGGCCGCATCAAGGTGATCAACCGCTCGATCGAGAGTGTTCCCACCAGCGAAAATCTCTTTGTGATCCCTACCACGCAAAACTTCAAAGTCTCCTATAAACTGCAGGACACTAAATCATCCGAACCCTTCAACACACGGGCAACCGCCGAACTGAAGATCCAATATACTTTTGGAAAGGCGGGCGAGGCCGAAGACTGGTATGTGGATTGGAGTAAATCCAAAGAGGAAACATCCTGGAATCCCCTGGATACGTACAAGATCGAAGACACGTTCAAAGGAACGATCACATTGTCGAGAAGCGAACTGTTGCAACGGTGTGCCGTCGTGCTCAAAGGTGAGAGTGGGCGGTCATCCGACACCCAGTCTCAGGGATTTACCCTGGTGCTGGAGCCCAATCTGGGAGGCGATTTATTGATCCATGCACTCATCGTCAATGAATCCGCCAAGACCGGATACCAGATCTTCAACGACCTACTGCAAGAGTATGCCGATGGCCATGCGGCTCAGAAGATCCTGCTGGAAACCATGGAAAAATTAGAACACAACGCCAAGCTCTTCATCGAGCATTACGATATCTACAGTGATCCACAAGGCAATTGGGCCGACATCGTCATGCTGGCCATTGAGGCCATCGCTGCCTATTTGAATATCCCCCTTATCGGAACCGCATGGATGCTGGTCGAATACACGACCATTGCCATCGATTTAATTAACAGTGTTACCCAGGGCGTCATCGAGGCCAACAATGCCTCGCTCTTCGGACAGGGAATGAAGCAGGCCCGCGATTATCTCGTCTCCTGCGCCTCAGACCCCGTCGCTGCGGCGGTTTCGGCAAAGAGCACGATAAGGACCTTCGGGTACGACCAATCGATGACTGACGGAGAGGCCGCCCGTCACATCGAAAACAGCATTCAGCAGCTTATTGCCTATAAAACCGATCTGGCCGAAGCCCGCAAGCGGTTTGTGGCAAAAGTGGAAAGCTGGATAGACTTCGCCTTAAGCCGCCGACAGCAGGTTCTGGATACAGGCAATGGCCTGTTCGACCAGATAGAAAATGATCTCGTCATGCACGCCATCAGCCTGGAATGCCTGCGCCGGACCATCGCCCCTGTCCTGTTCCCGGATCTGGTCATCACATCGGTTTCCCATTCTCCCGGGAATCTTTTTGTGGGTGGTACACTCACATTTGACTGCGAAATAAAAAACAACGGAAACGGGCGGGCCGAGCACGTCAACGTCGTCGTTAAAGACCAGAACTGGCGATGGGGAAAATCGGTGTCTCTCGACACATTGCATGCAGGCGATACCCGATCGGCCATCATTGAACTCCCGGTTGAGACCAGTCATTTTCAGAAGGACAATCCACATATCTTCATGGCAACGGTGGATGCCACCAATCAGATTCCAGAATCCAACGAGACCAACAATGACGCTTCCCAGGCCATATCTGTGACTGTTTTCCAGCCCCGGCCCGATCTCACGCTGACCCATGCTTCCTGCACGCCCGAGCGACCCCTGGTGGGAGATACGTTGATGTTCTCTTGCGAAGTCAAAAATATCGGCAACCGGGATGCCAGTGATGTAAGGGTGCTGGTGGCCGATCAGCAGAGGTGGGGGAGTCAGCCTGTCATTGCATCTCTAACGTCCGGGGCCTCTCATGCGATTACAGTAAAACTCGTCGTCAGTCCCACCGCGTTGCGGAACAATCCCCACCATTTCAATATTCACGTGGATCCCACGGATCGCATTACAGAACTCGATGAGACCAACAATCAAATGACCCTATCACCCATCTCCATTCTGTCGCCCCAACCCGATCTGACCATTGTAAGTATCGTACCTCTCCCCAGGAGCCCAGGAGATAGGGATACACTCCGCTTCAACTGTTCCATTAAGAATATCGGAAATGCAGATGCACGTAACGTGGCCGTCATCATCGAAAGCGGCCGGAATCAGGGACGTCAGATCATTCGATTCTTATCCGCAGGAGACTTAAAAACCGTTCCTTTAGTGCTTTCAGGGTCATCCCCTTCCATACCCGGCAGTAAAATGACCATCAAAGTCACTGTCGATCCCCAAAACACCATCCCCGAAAGCAATGAGACGAACAATGAACGGACTCTATCAGGTGCCCAGTTGGATCCGGCAAAGATTCAGAAATTGGATCCTAAAAAAATAATAAAGAAATCGAACGTGTAAGGGGAAAACCCGACAAGGTATGATGCAGAAATAGAACACACAAAGTTCAATGGGATCCTGCCGAAAATGATGGCTTTCTGCATGTCGGGTGTGTTCAAAAAACAGACTCAAAAATGGCTCGACCAATTTAAAGTGTTGGCTGAAAAAGAGGGAAGAAACCGTTAGACGAAGATTCACGACGGTGATTGTATGTAATACCAATGGATTAAGTAATATTTAGCGAATCAATAAATGTGGCGAAAATGTAGAAAGGATTCTATTTTGAATGCGTAAAGGTGGAATGATGGATAACTCGCCATAGACTCAAATAAAAACAGTAAATTTTCACTTTACATTTAGCACGTTATTTTGTACATTAAAAATATACATATAACGTACAGAGGAGAATGAAATGCAAAGAATTAAATTAAACACCGATATTCGCCCATTAACTGATTTTCGCGCAAATGTTGCCTCAATCATTGAAGAAGTAAGAAAAACGAAACGCCCTATCGTAATAACTCAACATGGTAAGAGTGCTGCTGTCATGCTTGATGTGACAGAATATGAAAATCTTATAGAAAAAATTGAATTATTAACGGATATCCAAATTGCTGAAACACAATTACAGAAAGGAGAAGGAATTCCTCATCAGGATGCTAAACAGAAAATATTAGAAAGAATAAAAAAATGAACATAATTTGGTCCCCGCTTGCAATGAACAGAGTTTCTGAAATAGCAGATTATATTGCTCAAGATAATATCGGTGCTTCAGTTAAATGGATAGATGAACTATTTAAAGAGGTAGCACAGCTTAATAAATTTCCTGAAAGTGGTCGAATAGTCCCTGAAATGGATAGATATAATATTCGCGAATTAATTTTTGGAAACTATAGAATTATATATCAAATACGGACACAAGAAATATCAATCTTAACTGTTCGTCACTTTAAACAAATACTGCCTTCAGATGAATTTAGTTAACTTGTATAGTAATGGTATTCAACGTTTGATTTTTGGCACACATAATCACCAGCAAATCGTTGAAGCCGTGGGTGTGCCGATGATTTGGCACAGTGATGGAAATATAGAAAGCTTGTTACCCATGGCGGTTGAAGCCGGATTTGTTGGTGTTCACGGACTGGATCCGACTGCAGGTATGGATTTGGCAAAAGTAAAAAATGTGAAACCGATTTAATCAAACCCGATCGAAAGGTGATATGATGAAAGTGTGGTTGTTATTTTAATGCTTTCGATGGACAACAAAAAATGGAGGATATATAAAATGGCACTTCCTTCTTTGCTTCAGCAATTGGTTGATAGGAAACTTGATAACTATTGCAAAAATAAAATTCCGGAACATGTTAAAAATGAGATCAGGTTACATTTTAAGATACGCGGCGATCATGTGACGCTATTTGAATCCAGGCCATACTATTTAAAACCCTCAGAATGGATTGATAAAAAAGTTGCACAGTTTCGCTATGATAGGAATGAAAAAAATTGGACACTATACTGTGTTGATAGGAATGAGAAATGGCATCCTTATTTTAAAATTGAGGCATGTGAAAATATTGATGATTTAATAAAGGAAGTTGATGAAGATCCCACAGGGATCTTCTGGGGCTGATGTCATCTCTCGATAGAGTTTTAAAAACTCAGTCCAGTATTTTATAATTGCAACTCGTGAATTCAGAGTAATTCGCAGTAAAGCAAGAAAAAGGGAGGATTGAAAATGAGCGTACAATTTTTCGGACTGATTCGGATGATGGTGAAAAGTGAAACTATGACTGGGATGTTGTTGAGTCGTTGATTCCAAACCGAAGATGTTGTTTTGGATTATTCAATAGGTGAGAAAAATGCAAACACCACTTCTTGAGAATGAAAAGATTATTAAAGAGGGATTCGCCAATCTCCAGAAGAATATCGAATCAGTAGGGGGACGGTTGTACCTGACCAATCATCGCCTCATTTTCGAGGCGCATCAGGTAAACATCCAGGGTGGAACCACGGAGATAAACCTGTCGGTAATTCAATCAATCCATAAATGCTGGACGAAATTTTTGGACCGCGTTCCGGTATTTCCCAACGCCCTGTCTTTGATGACAACCGACGGTAGTGAGTATCGATTTACGCTGTATGGCAGAAAAGAATGGTCTTCCACCATTAGGAATCAAATGGGGGAGAGAGAATGAAAACGTCCTTATTAAATGCCTCTCAAATGCAAGTCCCCTCTAGACAGGGGATTTAGGGGTGTGTTTCTTTTATTGAAAGTGATCAGCTATGATTATCCTATGAGTATAATACTACCGTACACACCCCGTCCCGATTCTGATATAATAAAGGAATATAACACCCCTCGTCCCGACTTGGTATGATAAAAAGAGAAATGAGTGTCGGGACACTCCCCTCAACAGGGGAGATGGGACATCCCGCTAAGGCGGGAAATATAACAATATATAATGTAACCTTAAGACCAAGCCAAAAAAAGAATACATGCAAATATGGAAGCCTTTGAGACATGCCTCGTCAGAAGATTAGCGGATGCATTGGACTAGAACAATGTGCTCACATAAAGAATCCCATTTGAAATGATATTGATCAAATTTACGCCAAATAGCACACCGATATAACCCAAAATCATGAGGGATATTTTCCGCTTCCTGTTCCAATATCACTTTTCCCTTATTTTTAATGCGATAGTATCTCCGCTTTCGACCATTTTCCGATGTTTTCCAAAATGACTCGATGAGATCCTCTTTCTCCAAACGATGGAGGACAGGATAGAGCATGCCGTCCTTCCATTGAATGGTTTCATTGGAGAGCTCTCGCACACTCTTTATGATTTCGTATCCGTAGCTTTCCTTCTTGGACAGAATACTCAGTATTAGAGGTTTTGACGAAGCCGCGACCAGTTCTCTCGTAAACAATTTACCCTCCTTACAAAACACTTGACTCTACACATATTTATGTGTAGCTTTTATTGGTAAAAAAGGGAGGTTTAAAATGGCAACCAATCTGGCAATAGATGACAATCTCATTGAAACGGCGAGAAAAGTTGGGAAACATAAAACAAAAAAAGCAGCAGTCACGGAGGCCTTGAATGAATACATACAACGACATCGCCAATCAGAAATAGTCAAGTTATTCGGTAAGATAGATTATGATTCTGATTATAACTATAAAAAACAGAGAAGAAGAAAATGAAAGTGATTGTTGACACCTGTATTTGGTCTCTGGCTCTGCGCCGCGATCATGATATTAATGATCCTCTCGTAATCGAATTAAAAGAATTAATCAAAGAAGTGCGCATCCAAATGATGGGCCC
>CAZYTI010000295.1:0-6008 GCA_964650065.1 uncultured bacterium | reverse complement strand
TCTACGATGTCTTGGCACTTAAAAGTGTTAACGATGTCCTGGCACTCAACAGCTAGTATCTATCAATGACCGATTTTAATTCTCCACCATCAATAAGTTCTTTGAGGAAATTTAAGTCCTCAATTTTAGTCGCGATTCCAAAAACGACTTTCTTGCCGCCTAGTACTGCAAATGTGCCAACGCTTCCGGAAGCGCCAAGAATGAGAACTTTTTGTCCGCTCTGAATTTTTCCTTTTCTAAGCAAAACTAAAGCTGTGAGCCCACCTATCGGAACGGAAGCAGCTTCCTCATAGGCCAAATTGACTGGTTTTGTGAAACCATACATGATACGCCCTGGGAGCCAAAACCAGGAAGCCCATGTGAAGCTTCGAAGTCTTACGTCGCCTGATGTAACTGTGGATGCATATACTTTTATCAGTATTTCATTATCCTTGGGTGTAGGTTTCTTCACCTCATTGAAATCAAGAACTTCAGGAGGTCCATATTTCGTACATACAATTGCTTTCATTGACATTTCCTACCTCGTTCACAAACTCAGAGTTTGGGAACCAGGTCATAATAAAGTTGAGGCAACTTCATGTTTTAAATTCAATTCACCTATGAGATGGTAACCTCACTCAAAGTGTTTGGCTATAGTTATAAATATTATAAATGATTGTAAGTGTAAAAGCAAGAAGAAAAAAAACAGTGTATGAAACATTATGCAATTTATTTCCGTACATTGTATATGTATTTAAAATAAATACAATACCAAGAGGAAAAATGAGAAAGCTTACCAAACATGAAGAATTGATATTGTTGTCCATCTGCAAGCTCAAAGAGAATGCCTATGGCATCCCTATCCGAAAAAATATCATGGACATCACAGGCAAGTCTATCAATTACGGGTCACTCTGTAATACGCTCTATGCCCTGGTCAAGAAAGGCTTTATTGAATCCAGGACCAGCGAACCCCTGGCACAAAAAGGCGGGCGAAGGAAAGTCATTTACTCCCTGACCGGCGAAGGCCGGAAAGCGCTTAAACATTCCTTCGAGGACTATCAGCAGGCCTGGAAAGAAGTCCCCAAATTCGTACTTGAAGGATAAATCCTGAATGAATGCAACTCAAGATTATCCCCCCAAACTGGCCCGCTGGATCGTCTCCCGGTTATCGATCTATGAATCGGAATTTGCAGTGGCGGAGATGTTAGATGAAGAATACAGCGCTATTCTGAAATCTGAAGGAAAGCTGAAATCCATACTCTGGTATTGGGGGCAGACCCTGCTGACGGCTCGAAGTTATATTACATTCATGACAAGCGGGAGATTTGCCATGTTGAACAACTATTTAAAAATCGCTTACCGTAACCTGCTTCGTCAGAAAGCATATTCTATTATCAACATCACCGGACTGGCCCTGGGCATGGCATGCTGTATGCTTCTCCTGTTATGGGTGCAGGACGAAATGAACTTTGACAGGTTTCATGAAAAAGCGGAAACCATCTACCGGGTTGAACTGGACTTGCACAGAACGAGTGGTGCGACACACACCAGGCTCACTTCTTATCCATTGGGCGGTGCCATACAGGAAAACATCCCGGAAGTCAAATACGCGGCACGATGTACCCATATAAGCGGCCTGCTGATCCGTTATGGGAACAAAGTCTTCATCGAAGATGAAATCAAGGCCGTGGATCCGGCCTTTCTCCAAATATTTACCTTTCCCCTGATCAGTGGAAATCCGGGAACGGCATTGAATCATACTTACTCCATTTTAATTACGGAGGAGTTGGCGGTCAAATATTTCGGCACAGATGACCCGCTTGGTAAAACCATGACGATCAACAACAAATATGATTTCACTGTGACCGGTGTTTTGAAGGATGTTCCTGAGAATTCCACCATTACTTTTGACATACTGGTTCCTCTGGAGTTCCTGAAAGACCTGGGACAATACTGGGATTTCTGGCGCAGTCTCAATTGCCAGACCTGGGTCGAGCTACTCCCGAACAGTCCGGTAGCTCCTGTGAACAGAAAAATCGATGATCTGCTGGAGAGAAACAATCCCAGCACCACTTCCCGCTGGGCATTTTCATTGATGCCCATTACAGACATCAATTTATATGGTTTTGCCAACAACTTTACGCAGATCAACGGAAAGATACAAAGCATTTATATCTTCAGCGCCCTGGCAGTTCTGGTCCTCATTATCGCCTGTATTAATTTCATGAATTTATCCACGGCCCGGTCGTCGAAACGGGCATTAGAGGTCGGACTCAAGAAAGTGGTGGGCGCCAGGCGGAGGCAGATCATCGCCCAATTCTACGGTGAATCGATTCTGACGACAGTTATTGCGTTCTTGTTATCACTGAGCCTTTTTCGAATCATACTTCCCATATTTAATGATATCTCGGCCAAGGATTTCACCTTTTATTCAATTTTGAATCTGTCCTTCATCATGAGCTTCCTGGGTATTACTTTGATAACGGGCCTTTTATCGGGTAGCTATCCCGCGCTCTACCTCTCTTCATTTCAACCGGTCAAGGTGCTTGCAGGCAGATCACGATCCGGAACAGAAAACAAAAACGGACGATTCAGGAAGATTCTGGTGGTGACCCAGTTCGGTCTTTCCATCATCGCCATTGTCGGGACCCTAATTGTTTATCAACAGTTGGAATATTTGAGAAATAAAAATCTGGGATATGATAAAGAACAACTGATCTATCTGCCCCTCCGGGGGGATACACAGCATTCCTTCTCCGTTTTCAAGGATCAATTAGTAAAGGACTCGAGAATCATTGGGGTCACAGGAGCCCGGCAAGCCCCGACAGCGTTCGGATCGAAAATTTCAGGTGTGGATTGGGAGGGTAAAGATCCTGACAGCCGGGTCAGTCTGGGATATTCCTCGGTGAATTTTGATTTTGTGGAAACCATGAAAATCGAGTTGCTGGAAGGAAGATCTTTCTCAAAGCACAGAGCGACCGATGCGTCCAATGCTTTTCTGGTCAATGAAGAGGCTGCCCACCTCATGGGCGGGAATTCGGTCATTGGAAAAAGGCTGTCGGCCCTGGGAATCGATGGTCACATCATCGGTGTCATGAAAAATTTCCATTATCAATCCGTTAAAAACAAGATAGGACCATTTATACTCTACATTCAAACAAGTCGCATGAGATACGCCATTGTGCGACTTCAAAAGGGAGACCTGCCCTCCTCACTCGACTTTGTGAAATCGACATGGCTGAATTTATTTCCCGCATATCCCTTTGAATATTCATTTATTGACGATGATTTTGCCGAGGCCTTTAGGGCCGACCAACGGATGGGAGCTGTCCTGAAATACGCAACCATCATCACCATATTCATTGCGTGTCTGGGATTGTTTGGATTAGCAGCTTTCATGGTGGAAAAACGCACGAAGGAAATTGGCATCCGAAAAACATTAGGGGCCTCGGTTTCAGGCATTACTGTCATGCTCACAAAAGAGTTTGTGAAATGGGTCATGATGGCCAATATAATCGCACTGCCCATCGCTTACATCTTGATGAATCAATGGCTGCAGGAGTATGCCTATCCAATCACCATGGGCTGGGGGGTATTTTTCATGGCCATTTTCATGAGTGTTATTATTGCCATACTCACTGTGAGCTACCAGTCCGTTAAACTGGCATTGACCAATCCCATCGACAGCTTGAAATATGAATGAGAAGAAACCGCCTAAAATGCATGTGTACCGCCTGCCGGGAGACTGGACGGTGTGGGCGGGTAAAACCGACGACGATAACGATGCAGTGAGCCTGAAACTGGCCTCGCCCGGGGATTGGTGGTTTCACGTGCGGGGCATGCCCGGCAGTCATGTGGTCCTGCATCATGAAACAGAACCCTCCCCGGACAGAGCGATTCTGAAACTGGCGGCCGCTATTGCGGCCTATCACAGCAAAGCCAGAGGCGGCGGAACCGTAAACGTGGCATATACCCGGGCCTGCAACGTCACAAAACCCAAAGGCGCAAAATCCGGGACAGTGCACATCCGGAGAGAACGATTGATTAAGACACGCCCGGAAATTCCATCGGATGTTGTTAAAGAGGATTAAATGAACCAAAACAATCGATTGGTCTACTCCACGGGCAGGGGGTCCGTGTGCCCCGGGTGCGGTCATAATAAAAACGACTGCCGATGCAAGAAAGAGAATCGAATTCTCCGGGACGACGGTGTTGTCCGCATCCGCAGGGAAACCAAAGGCCGCAAAGGCAAGACCGTCACCGCTATATACGGCATTGCATTACCCGGCGATGCACTGACCAAACTGGCCTCGGAGCTGAAACGGCAATGCGGCACAGGAGGCTCGGCCAAGGACGGCGTGATACTTATTCAGGGGGATCACCGGCAATCGGTGAAAAAACGATTGGAAGAAAAGGGTTATTCTGTGAAATTGGCAGGGGGATAAATATCCCACATAATTTTGCGACCAGCATACATATGCTGGTCGATCAGATTACGACCTTTCTTTAAAATGACCAGTTAACAAGAGGGAAAAAAGGAAACGCACCGCCCTGCCGGATAATGTTCACAAGTCCAAGGTGAAATAGATAACATCTTTATCGATAATTTTATTTCTTGAGCGCATGGATTCTAAAAACAGAGTTTTATGTGCAACTGGATTCCGACCCCAAGAGCTTGGGATCGGAACCATGTCATTATATCCCATTGATTTAACGACCAGGATTGATCCTGGTCGATCTGTTTGAGCGTTATAATACTAAAAATAACCCTCCAATAATCCTCGAAATTTATCTTGCATTATTCACCCATAAAGTTTATACTTAAATATCACAATCACATACTACATGTTCCGCTGAAGGTAAATAACATTCATCCGATCGTCTCGAGTAAGCCATGCCTTATGGGAGAGGTGAACAGACACTGCGGATAATAGGGAGGGGAACGTTTTGTGACACAACAGCCGATTTTGCGGATACTGAGCAAGCTGCGAATTGGCTTATTTATTTTTGTCGAAGTGTTCGGAAAGTAAATCAATTAAACAATGGACAATTTGATGTATCAAAAAATTACCAAGATAGCACTAATAACAGTCACTCTCGGCTTATCCTTATTTTTAATATTCGAATTCATGAAAAAGGTTGTTTCTCCTTTCACAAGATATGTTAAATATTTATGGGTGTTTTTTACTTTCTTTTGTATCGTCGAGATATTTTCATTTTCCATTGGAATCTGGTTACTTGCGATTATGAGTTTTTGGTCTTTACGAGAATATTTTTCGTTGGTAGACATAAGACTTCAGGACAGATGGGGAATCATGGGTGCCTATTTGTCCATTCCTTTTATGTTTTATTATATTCAGAGCGACTGGTATGGTATGTTTGTCGTCTCGATTCCTGTTTATTCATTTTTAGCAATCCCATTTCTCCTTGCCATTGGTGGGAAGCCAACCAAGGGCATTGTGTTTTCCATAGGTGCAATAGATTTAGGCATATTTCTTTTTGTTTACTGTCTTGGACATATAGGATATTTGTCCTTGTTTTCAATACGGGTGGCAATGATACTTATTTTAAATATCGTCGTCTGTGATATTTTGGCATATTGTATTCGAGATAAAATACAAAACAAAGTCAAGGACATGGCATTTAGATTATTTGTCCCATTACCCTTTACCTCCATTGTCACGCTTCTCTTATCGAAATGGACGAATATCCCTCCGGATCATTCAATTGTTTTGGGTTTGATGATTCCCGTGTTGATTGTCATTGGCAACTATACGATTAAGCAGATAGAAGCAGACCTGGGTATTACCAAGGAGAGCCTTTCACCGGGGAAAGGTGAAGTCATCGACAATATTAAATCTGTCTTTTATACTGCACCCGTGGTTTTTCATTACATCAGGTATTTTCTAGATGAATACAATCTTTAAATTTTTTTCATTACGAATTTTGATACATTTGTTTTTGCTGCGGCCGTTCGTCAAACTGTTTTTAGGAATCAACGTTTTTGGCAAAATGAATATCCATCA
>CAZYTI010000294.1:0-6012 GCA_964650065.1 uncultured bacterium | reverse complement strand
ATCGAAATGAGGATGGCCTCAATGGTGAGTTGTCCGGTGAGGGCGTAATACACTCCCAACACGACTAAACTACCCAGTGTCAGGCCTGCAATCAATTCACCCAGGAGCCATTTAGCGAAATGGGTGGTATAAAACCGTATGGCCACACCTCCCATAAGCATGAAGAGCGCAATCAACCAGCCGCTGATGAAACAAAAATAGAAACCAATGGCAGCCGCAACCATCATCGTCCCATAAGCAGCTATGGTCACCGCCGGTTCAGATGTTTTACCTGACTGCATCATGCCGCTTCCACCGCTAAAGGGTGTGCGCACCGTCGATTCATCGATTTTTGTACGGTAGTCGGAAAGTTCATTGAACAGATTCACTGAAATATGGGCCAGAACAGTGCCGACCAGTAAAAGTGCTGAATACAATAAATTCCTGTATCCGTCACTGTGAGCCACCGAAACGCCCAACACCACAAGGACGACAGCTAAAATCAAGAAAGGGGCTCGTATTTGTTGCAGCCAGATTCTCAATGAAGGTTCCTTATGCATCTCCACCTTCTCATGTTTTGTAAATAGAGTGGAGTGAAAAACAACAAACTAAATAATACGAGAAATTAAGATAAAAAACAAGATCGAAATGGGTAAGACCTAAAAATTCTGTTTGACAAAAATCAGAGGAAACATTACATTAAACGTTGTTCACAAATAATTAAAAAATAGTGATGAACTGGAAAAGCCCATGCGTGTGTTATTTGTTTTCCCCATTCCATCGAGTAAATATATATTTGTCGATTTCCAGAATGGGATTGCATCCATTTCGGCTGTACTCAAGCAAAACGGTCACCAAACAAGCCTCCTGGTCAGTCATTCCCTCAACAAATCTCTCATAAATCAAAAAATTCAACATTTTCAACCGGAACTGCTGGGCTTCTCATTCACGTCCGATCAAAGTGAGCTGGCCGAGAAAATGATCAAATATTTCGATGATAAATATCACCTTCCGATCATCATTGGCGGACCTCATGCGACCGTGTGCCCCCAGGAAACAATACAAATGCCAGGCGCTAATTTTTTATGTATCGGCGAAGGCGAGTATCCCATGCTCGAGCTCGTGAACGCCATGGTCGAAGATGGGGATTATCGAAAAATTCAAAATCTTTGGATCAAGGAAGGCGATACGATCATAAAAAATGATGTCAGACCTCTGATTCAAGATTTGGATGTTCTACCCTTTCCCGACCGAACACTCTTCGATTATCAAAAATTGCTGGATATCGATCACAGGGCAGACTTCATGGCTGGAAGGGGATGTCCATATCCCTGTTCCTACTGTATTAACCATAAGGAAATGGAAATTTATCGAGGCAAGGGACAGTATGTTCGATGGAGAAGTGTCAACAATGTCATGGAAGAAATCCAACAGGTACTGTCCATGTACAGGGACGTGGAATCCATCCATTTCCATGACGACACCTTTATAATCAACAAACCGTGGGTCAAACAATTTTGCACAGAATACCGCGACCATTTTCAGTTACCCCTTTTAATCAATGCCAGGGCAGATCTCATTGACCAGGAAGTGGTTGGCTGGCTCAGAGACGCTGGCTGTAGTGAGATCAAAATCGGTGTCGAACACGGCAATGAACATATCAGAAACCACATCATGAAACGGAAAATGACTAATGAACAAATCATTAATGCATTTAAAATCATTAAAAGTGCTGGAATCAAGGCTTGGGCCTATAATATGATCGGATTGCCCGAAGAAACAAAAATGACGATTATGGATACCGTTAAATTAAACAAGGAAATAGAACCGGACAAGTTTTTCATTTCCATTTTCTATCCCTACAAAGGGACAGCATTATATGAATATTGCAAGGAAAGAGGATTGTTAACAGATCAAACGGTCGACACCTACTTTGAACCCATTTCCACATTGAATCTTCCTTCTATCAAAAAGAGAGAAGTGGAATATTACTATCGAATATTCAGGGTAGCGGTGATGTATCCCAAATGGCTCTGGTTGGCTAAAATATTGGCTATGATAAAAATAGGGAAGAACACAACCCTTTATGACATCGCCTACCTTGTATTGTATCAATCATTTGTGTTGATCAGGAAAACCTTTCCACCCGCCATTAAGACAAGATTATTCAGATTACTGAGGATATAAAAATTAAAGGCTTGGTATCATTCAACTCAGTGTTCACCTGAAATCCGAATGACCCGGACATTGGTGGGGCGTGCAGGGGGCGTGCTATCGATATCCGAATCGAATAAATAATAATATGCCACGCTGCTGCTGTTGGCCACAACCGTACTCTGGGGGCCAACCTCGATGGAAGCATGGATACTCGAATTAAAGGCCACAAAATCTGACATCATAAATCGGTAACATGTTTTTTCCGGATAAATGAAAGTGGTACCGTGCAAGGGGTACTTCACTTCATCGAATCCCCATGCCTGATTAAAAAAATCGGCCGATCCCGTACCCATCCAACTGGATGCCAATTCACTATCGACAGTGATGATCTCATCCCCTTCTTGAATTTGCCCGCTTTCAATGGAATTATCCAGATTCATCATGATACCCACGAGCTTGCCCCTGCCGCTGATGTTGAGCCATTCATAAGGGCGGTCGCGTTCTGTAGGATATTCTTCACGGAAAAGGGCATGAAACCGACCATAATATGGATCCAGTTCGTCCAAAGACTGAACCATTAAATTAGAGCTCACACTCAAATCGGCCGCATTGGTATTGACGATAGCAATCCGGGCATTCTCTGAGAAGGGCATGGGGAAATAACAGTAAAAACCCGAAGCAGAATATGCCAGGGGTATGCTGTTATAATATCTCTGATACACCCGATCATCAAACCTCAAACCAAAAAAATCGGAAAAGGGAACATCAACAGCAGGATCTGTATCGCCATCCCAGTATACCTTTAACCGGGTATTGTATAATTGCTCAACATCGTACTCCAAAAAATGGATCATCGTGATGAGTCCGGATCCGTCAATATTGAATAAATCCTTTTCTTCCCCCGGCTGTATACTCAGATCCTTATGGTAATCATTCAAATATGCGAGATGAATATAGGGATCCGCACCGGCATGACTCCAGATGGTTTTGAAATCATCAAGAAATCCTGCATCGGTCGAATTCAATGCAAAACCAAAATCACTGACTCCATTGTCATTCAAAAAAGACCGGTAATTGATATGGTAGTAGAGATCCTGATTACTTCCCAGATCCACGGTGACTTCGCAGGAGGATGTATAGGGTATGGGAACATAACTGATGTAGGCCCTGTCTACACGTTGAGCCAACGGAGATACAAAATGGGCATAGTTACCAAAAAAGTCCTTTAACGGCACGCTGATTGTGGGAATACTTTCATCGTTCAAATAAATCTTCAATATGGTATCATCATAAAATTCGACATTATTATCCCAGTTGGAATTGGTCATCCAGATCCGGGTGATACATCCCGGCCCATCCATACTTGCCAATATCTTACTGCCATCCGGTTTCGTTCCAAGATAATTTGAAAAATCCGCATCTCCGCCCGTACGGTCATAGCTGGAAAATTGGCCGCCCCTGCCCTGGGGCATGGCCGCCAACCATTCGAAATGTGCGAGTTGCCCAAAGATATTATTGGATGTAAACTCATCAGAATCGTTGGGATCCGGAGGTATACCCTCGACATCGGTAATCATGATCATGGCGACACTGTTGTTTTGCAGTTGAATCTGTTTGGTCAGTGTCCCATTGGAGATCGTAATCCGCTGCTCGGATTCTGCCAATTCCAGGTCATCTCGTTTTCTGATGTAATCCATTACCTGGGGCGTCGGTTGTGTGGGTCGACCCAGATTTTTCCAGGCGGTAAATCCATTGCTGTGTGTCTCATCGATTTTGTAAATCTGCAGGAGCCCCTGAGAGAAGGGAATATGATCGATGGTCAGATTGATTGTATGGAATCCCACCTCTTGATTTTCAAAATCGTTTTCTTTTAAATGATATAGAATCACTTGAACCGATTCATTCCCATCCCTGGTCGCCAGGCCATGTATCTCATCACCATAGGCAGTTCCCGTCAAAGCAATGCGTTCGTCGCCCAATTGCCCCAACATCTCGTAGGTGTTGAATGCCGGCCTCTTGACGACGCCTTCGGCCGGAGGATTCCATTCATTCCCAATAACCGCAGTGATTCCAAATTGGTTATCGAAATTTGTGGGTGTCGGCAGAGTCCAGAAACACAAAACATCGGGGACGTTCTCGTCCCCCTTTTCATCTCCCAGATGAAGGATGGCGTCGATCTCCTTTACAATCCAGGCAGACACATATCGCGTGTTCAACCACGGCTGAGGAACCGTACTGGGGCCCGTTTCCGTCACAAGGTATTCTATTTCATTGGTTCTCATTTTTTCATATATGGACGGTGCCAACCAATACAGAGAGCCCCCCATGAGGGCGTCCATATTCACGATGATTCTTTCTTCGATGATACCATACCCATGTCGAGAGATAAAGTCAATACGTGTACCCACCTCACCTGTTGCAAAATTAGGCTCATTCAGGATGTGATCCATCCATTCATTGATGTACAGTTGGATATCCCCGGCAATGGCCGGTCCCCCTATTTTGATGTTGGGATTGGCTTGAACCGCTCCATCTACAGCATAATCGTACAATTTAAAATATTCAATGTTATCACTTCCGTATTGGTGATTCACGGTGTCCGGATGTGGAATCCAGAAAAACCAGGACAGGTCGGGTTCGTTCCATACTTCAAAATACCAGGTTTCAATTTCTGATGATCCATAACGATCCGTCAGATGATAGACGGTCTCATAGCAGAGATTACGCCATTTATCATAATCCTTTGGGGGAGAGACATTGGCACAATTCCAGTCATTGCGGTTGCTGGGATCCGAGGCCAGGTCATCGGGCATATAGGTGAGACAAACGATGGGTTTCAAACCTTTGGCAATAATCGAATCGAATACATCGTCGACGATGGTCCAGCGATACCTGGGCTCACCCGATTCTGTCTCGTAATAAACATGTCCGCCTATATCTTCACCCGAATGAGCCACACTATCGGCAAAAATACCGGTCACTCGGATATAATTAAAAACCTTTTTCTGAAGCCTATCATTCATATCCTTCATTAAATCAAAAGTCACTTGATTATGGGGTTTGAGCACACCATCGTTGAATGAATCCTGCCCCATACCACCCCAGAAATGATTTAATGTGCCCAAGCTTTGAGCTGCATCCACCGTGATGGTTCTAGGGCTTTGTGAAAAAACGGTTCGGCAAGACAATAACACGAGCCACAAGAACCAAATGGATTTTTTCTCCCAAGCCTTCATTATTGATCTCCAAATCAGTTGACTTTATGAATCTTCAAAGTGAAAAAATCAGTCCTGCTAAAACACCTTTCAGAACAATGTTTTTACTCGCAATAACAATGCATAAATTATACCAAAAACTCATATTTAGTGTCTGATGAGCGACAATTGAACTCATTGAAATCATGAATCCGGGAGGGAAAAGCATGTCAGGACTTTTTCAGGCCGATGATGATTTATTCCGATTGAGGGTTGACCGTAACAAATTTTTTAAAAACGACACATCTTCTTTTGAGAATATCTTCAGTAAAAATAGACACAGCACATAAATACATAAGGATATTACAAATACGACAAATAAATTATTCTGTCTTAGTAAATAGACAGTCAAACCCATTATACCTCCGGCCAAGCCTAATCTCATGCCCTGCATGATTAATCGATTAAGCTGAAAAGTAATGACGGTCTTTGAAACATATAAAAATTGTATGATTAACTGTATGAAAATTGATAAAACAGTGGCAATTACAGCGCCGATGTAACTGTACTTGGGGATAAGTATTAAATTCAGGAAAATTTTGCAGGCCAGGGCAATAAAGTTCACTTGTAAATCCTTTTTCTGATGATTCAAAGCCCCATATAGGATAAGTCGCTTTCCGCA
>CAZYTI010000293.1:0-6016 GCA_964650065.1 uncultured bacterium | reverse complement strand
CATGAGGCTGGGTGCATAGACAATGCTCATGGTCTCCAAAAAAATGCCGTCCTCGCTGGACAACGCCCCGAAAGGCACATCCCACAGAAAACCATCAGGGACAACGATGATCTTCGTATATGTCTCGACAGAGGAAGCGACAGGGCCGATGAGGATATCATAAAGCTCCCGACTCATCTCTTGAACCAGGCTGTCCCTTTCGATACTTTCCAAGAATGCTCCGACCTGTTTTTTGAGCCGGCCTTCGCCCATGTCTATCTCAGTCCAGGTCAACGTGTCCCTGCCCACCACCCATATGGAGGTCCTCTCAGCACCCATTGCATAGCAAATGGCTCCCCCATCCTCCGGGAGGATCGATTGAATCTGCTTCAGATCCACGGGTTCCACACCGGTAAAATAGGCTAACACATCCCCTTCTTCCCGTGTCTTCTCCAATTCTTCTCTGTATTCGGTCTCGTAGGCTTCCTTTTCTCTCGAAAGTGCTTTTACCCGACGTCGCGCATCCGGATCCGATCCTTCCTCCAACATACGCTCCCGTATCTCCTGCAACCGGGACTGCAGATATCGAAGATTTCCCCAGGCCAACTTGTGTCTTTCCCGTTTCAACAGGGGGGGACGCCTGGCCAGGAGGTCGGTGACCTGCTTTCTCCTCCCCCTTTCTACTGTCTCTAAAGCCTCCCGGTACAATCCCATCCGGGCCATTTCAAAAGCGGCATCTATATAGAGACTCCACCGTTCCGAACGGTCCGACACCCGCTCCTCGCTTCCCTCTTCCCGAATGGGAACACTTTCCAGTTGATCCATGGCCTGGAGAAAGGTTTTCAAAGATGTCCCATGGGTCGGGACGGAGGAAGACGAATCCACCGTCCCGGGTGATCCTAATTTAGCCATACTGTACATCACCCGCCAGAGCGGTTCTTCCTCTCCCATCTCCTCAAAAATCTGATAGCTCTCCTGCAACAACGCCATGGCAGAAAGGTCCTCGTGGAAATACTCTGCCACCTCCGCCAAATTTTTCAAGAGGATGCCTTCTTCCTTCCAGAATCCTCCCTCCCTGGCCAATCGAACGCCGTCCCGGTAATAAGATTCTGCCGTTTTCAAATCGTTCAAACGCTCGAGGGCTTTCCTGACCTCGACCTCGATATTCGGATCGACTTCCGGATCCGATTTCGCTCGAAGACTCCAAAGTGTGCCTAACATGCCCACCAGCACCAACTCTTCGCGGAGCATCGGGTCGGATTCATCGGAGCGGATCAGGTTCAGTTCCTCCTCTAGACACGCGATGGCCGGTTCCGTATACTTCCGTTCCTTTAAAAGGGAAAGTTCTGCTGCGGCCACATGTCCCAGATTCACACTGTTCACCCACCGACCTCTTGCATCCTTTCGCTTCTTGTTTTCTTCCCATGAAAGCATGAGGTATTCCCATGCCTTATCGTATTCCGACATCTTAAAATGGAGATTTCCCAGTTGATTAAGACTGATTCTTTCGGCTAAACGATCCTTCCGCTTCTGAAAAATCTCCAATCTCTTCATCTCGTATTGAACGGCTTCCGAATAAGATTTTAATGATTCCAGACTCCTGCCGATGAGGGCATATATAAAAGCGGCTTCATCGGCCATTGTGAAACCTTCGGCCGATGCCCCACCAATATCCTCCATTGCCCAAACCGGAATCGAGAATCCCAATATCTCGACACGAAGCGATCGTTTCTTGGGAGGTTTCAGGGGGATCTCTTTACCCTGTAAAAGGCGCTCCGCCCTCCGGGCAAAGGCCAGGGCATCCTCCGGTTCTCCCATGATGTAAAAATTATAAGCGATGTTTCGGAAGCCCCGCTGTACCTCATCCCATCTTCTTGCCCTCGCATCCTGAATCACGGCCGCTTCATAAACGTCGATGGCCTCCTCATATCTCTTGGCCAACTGGTGGAGAAAGGCCAACATCTTGGAATTTCGCAGGGCCTCTCTCTTTTTTCCCAAATCTTCGTACACGCGAATGGCTGTGTTGAGATATTCACCTGCGTAATCCATGTCTTCCACGACCAACCCACAGTGGCCCGTTCTTTCGTAAAAAATGGCCTTCTCCAACAATTGCGTAAAGGTGGTATCCAGGGAGAGTCTCATTTGATAATATCGATAGGCGTTTCTATAACCAAACTCACCCAGATTATAGAAATTGTTCGCTAAATTCTGGGCCAGGAAAGCTTCCATCTGTGGATCTTGTGCTTCATCGTTCAGCTCGATGGCCGTGATCAGCGCATCGATGGCTTTCTCATAGTATTGCTCTTTCTTTTCTTCTCTACCTAAGGGCAGCAGTCCCACCAGCCATCGGAGAGGCGCGACGAGGGTTCTCCCTATTCGGATAAAGAGACCGGGTGTCCGCCTCGCTTTTTCCTCTTCCAGTTTCTCTAAACGTTCATAGTTAAATCCCAGTGTACGGTAGGGATAGATCAATCGGTAATCAGCCTCAAGGGCTTGTGTGAGAAGGATGTTTGACCTCTGTAGGTCTTCTGGCCGATTCTCTCCATGATAGGAAAGGGCCAACCCCAAGCCATACAGAAGCACGGGATCTCGTGGTCGATTTAGAAGCTGATCCTCATATTCCCCAATGAGCAATTCCATCCTCTGGCGACTTCTCTGGTTATACACCGATTCCACCAATCCCCGATGTACGGGGATGTTATCGGGTTTAAGCGTCAGAGCCTTTCGATAACGTGCTTCAGCATACACGAAGTCCAGTTGTTCCTTGAGTCTTTCGGCCGAACTGAACAGCAATTCGAAGAGGGTTTCCGTTGCTTCCAGAACAAACCGGCCCCCTTCTACATCTCCATACGTATCAACGATTTCCTCAAGCAGGGTAATTCCCCTGAGTTCACTGCCAATCTCTCCATACACCCTGGCACGAATAATCATGGCCTCGGCCTGGGCCCAACGAAGATCGGACACCATGACGCCTATCTGTTCCAATTCCCGATTGGCCTGTTCATACTGTCCCAGTTCCATGAGAATTCTGCCGATGGCCAACTGGGCTTCCGCCACGAGGGAATGGAGATCCGGTACTTCGTTGATCATTTGCCTCAAACCGCGGATTCTCTCCGAGGATGCCCCCTGTATCTGATCGATCAGACGATTGCCGGCCCTCTGCCTCCAGAGAGGAACCTCCCCAAATTCTCGAATGACAGTGTAGTAGCTCTGCTTTGCCGTTTCAACCTGCCCTTCCTGCTGAAGCAGTTCTCCAATTTTAATCTGGGCCTGGGCCCTGAAATTGGGCAATCTCGGGAACGATTGGATCACCTTGCTGTAGGCGGTCAGACTATTTTCATTATCATCGACTTCCCGATATAGATCACCTAAAAGGATATAGGTTTCTGCCATTACTGAAACCGCTTCCGGAAAAGACGCAATAATATCGAGGCATTGATCGATTCGAATCTCTATGGGTTTTTCGGTAATGATGGCCAACTTCAGTTCGGCTAAGGCGATCTCCCTTTTCCGGCTCGTAAAAGTCTGTCTCAAGGATTCCAGAACGTCTTCGGCTCTCTCCTTTTCCCCAAGAATCTGGAAGATCTCACCGATATGAAGCAACGCTCTCGACACCCAGACGGAATCACGGGGGAAATAATCTTGCACCCGCTGGAATCCCAGAACGGATTGTAACAATGCTTCCCGGGTAACCGCTTCCACATAGACATCCATAGCTTGAATGTACTGATCTTGAGCCCTCCGGATCCTGGGGAACAGTCCCCCGCTGGGAAGGGTCCATGCATCTCTGGTCTTCCCCCTCAATGAGGTGAAAAAGACCTCGTTTTGACTGCTCCAGCAGGGTGAAGTATCATGATATACTTCCGTTGTGATTTGAATTTCATTTCTTCCGATGGATATTCTTGCCGGTGATACGGCTCCTTCCCTAACCAGCTGCTTCTGCCAGAGACTGCCATTGTCCAGGGGTGTAATCTTTCCATCTCCATTGGTATCCCGATCCCAACGGACAAAGACGACCGTTTTACCATCCGGGGACCATGCACCTTGACTATCCAGGGTTTGTCCCCAGGTAATGGGATAGACCCTCTGAGATATCCCACCCCCCTCTTCCGGATGCTTCATATCGATAAGGAACAGATCTCCCTGAGGATGAATTCGGAAGGACGTGAAAACAATCCAGTCACCCACCGGCGAGGGAGAAGGATCCATGCCGCCTGAGACGGTGAGCCGGAGCTCCCTCTTGGACGCCAAATCCATGGACCAGAGGTTCATTTGACCATCCCGGTCCGAATCAAAAACAATTGTACCGCCATTCGGAGTAAATGCAGGATTGCTGTCTCTACCCAAATATTGGGTGAGCTGTTCCGGGTCCCCCTTAGGTACCCCTCCCTTGGGCAAATCGAGGGAAATTAGCCAGATATCTCCCTGGGCATCGCGCCGTTTGGAAATAAATGCCAATTCATTACCATTCGGCGACCAAACCGGTTGATTATCTTCTGACTGATGGGTGGTTACCTGAACGGCCCGTCCCAGGGGAAGCGGTTTTACCCAGATATCCAGATTTCCGGACCGCTCCGACACAAAGGCCAGCCACCGTCCATCCGGAGAAACAGAGGGCGAAAAATCCATGGAAGGATGAGTCGATATCTGCCGGATCTCAGGACGATCCTCCTGTCCCGTCAGGGGCTGAGCATAAAATCCAATCAGTCCATTCAGAAAAAAGAGGATGCATAGGGCATATGACCGGTAAAGAGAATTTGGAAAAATCTTTTCTTTCATGTCATCATCCCGGGATTCCCATATCTTTCTTAAAAATTAACCACAGAGCACACAGAGAGATGATTAATATTATTTATGTTACACAATTCCATGAAATGATATCTCTTGTAATACCTTTATGATGATATTCGTTTCGAATACACAGAGTTTTTCTCTGTGACCTCTGTGGTTTCATTTCTTTATCTCTTTTTTCATCAAACTTTGAACACGATCTGCCGACGGCCGTCTGTTCAGCTCTGCTTCGGTTCACTTCTTAATCCACTCACCATCGGCCTGTTGAATCCAGGTGCCGCCGGGAGAGTTGTCCTGGTTCATCTTGGCAAAAATTTTCAGTATTTCCTGCCTTCCCGTTTTCTTCAGAGAATCGTTGAGTTCGATGACCCGACCCATGATAATTTCCCGATCTCCGTTCTCTTCTTGAATGATTTCCATGACTAAATTTTGCTGTGTTTCATTTTCGGTGAGTTCATCTGAAGGACGGACTTCGAGATATCCCTCCTGGTTCTCCCCTACATATCCCTTCTTTTTGAATTCGTCGATATCATCCTTGTTAAATTTCTGGCTCTGCATGGCATCCAAAACTTTTCGCTTTTCAGGAGAAATTTTCACTCTACCCTCACCCTTGGCCGCCCGGGTCGAAGCGATCATCCAGGTGTCTTCCTCCATCTCATGATATGTACCCAAAACCTCCTTTTCCAGGGTGGTCATCTCCCCTGTCACCCTGACCTCCGGGGCCTTGATGCTACAAAACATTCCCATCAGAACCGAGACTGGCCGAGAAATCAGAAAAGCGTTTGTGGCTGAGCGCGGTTATGAACTGGTGTCTATAGATTATTCCCAAGTTGAACTGCGAATCGTGGCTTCCTTGGCTAATGACAAGAAGATGATCGAAATATTTAACAAAGACGAGGACATTCACCAAGCCACCGCCGCCGAGGTGCCCAAGAACGGGGGCATCACTTCAATGGACGCCTCCCACATCTTACAAAAAGCGGCGGAGTTGATAACGCTGCCTTTCCCCGATGCCAGTGTTGTCTGGGACTTTGATCCGGCCAGCCGCACTTACACGGATCTGAGCAGCGACCAGGCGAGCCAGGACTTCACCGCTATATTGCTGGGAGACGTGTCGGGTAACTGGCCAGCGGGTGTTGGCCAGGCCAGGGCCCAGGCCACCGACACTGCGTCCCTGACCCTACCAGACCTATACGCCGAGCCCGGCGAGCGCATCACCGTCACCCTGGAGATCGCCCTTGATCAG
>CAZYTI010000292.1:5122-6033 GCA_964650065.1 uncultured bacterium | reverse complement strand
TCTCGCGTCCATTGCTTTTGCCGATGCCATGCTGGGGAAATTGCTGGATGCTCTGGAAAACAGCCGATATCTTGAGAATACCGTCGTGGTGGTCTGGTCGGATCATGGCTGGCAATTGGGTGAGAAGGAGCACTGGCGAAAATTTGCGTTGTGGGAAAATGTGATGAGATCCGTGCTCATGATCAGAGCACCCAAAGGAACTGCAGGACTTCCGGAAGGATCGCCAGTGGGATCGGTGTGCAACAGGATCGTGTCTCTTCAGGATATTTATCCCACATTGGTTTCCCTGTGTGGCTTGCCTCAGAACAGGGATATCGACGGACGCAGTCTTGTGCCACTGTTGAAAGATCCTACTGCTCCGTGGGATTATCCTGCCATCACATCCTATGACTTCAGCGAATTTTCCATACGTACAGAGAATTGGCGGTACACGGTCTACATCGATGGCAGTGAGGAATTGTACGACCACACCAGCGATCCGGAAGAATGGATCAATCTGGCCAATGTTTCTCGTTATCATAATATAAAAAAGGAAATGGCCAAACATGTACCTCGGAATCCAGCGCCCCTGAACATTACTTCTTTAAAACTCCAGCCGCATCATTACCCGCCTTTCAAGACCAAAGAAGAGTATCGGGATTGGCTGGAGCATGGTAAGGACAATCAATATCTTATTGAGAAGTATTGGTAGTAAAGATAATAACTATCAAACCCTGTCAGGGTTTCAGGTCACTAAATCGTATTTAAATATAGACAAGAATACGATATTAAAGGAGAGCCAAGTGAAAAGGCGATTCATCTTATTTCCGTTTATCATTATCGTTGTATTTGTTGCCTGTCAGCGACCTGGCGATAATCATTCTCAAAATGGTACCAAAAATCTCAGGGAACGATTTGATGCATTGTATGCC
>CAZYTI010000292.1:588-5110 GCA_964650065.1 uncultured bacterium | reverse complement strand
AAGGAGCATATCCAACGACTTCTTCAAATTGCACCCCATCATCCGAGCCTGATGTATAATTATGCTTCTGCTTCGGCACTTCTGCATGATAACGAAGAAGCATTGAAATGGCTCGGTCGTGTCATCGATGTGGGGGGAATGCTCGCATTATCGGCCGAAACAGACAGCAATTTCACGGGTATATTTAAAAACACAAAAAATAAAGCATTGCTGGAACGGGTGAGGCAACAACTTCAGCCGGTTCATCATAGTGAGACTGCTTATATCATTAAAGAAAGAGATCTGATTCCCGAAGGTGTGGCCTACGATCAGTTGAAAGGTGACCTGTACATCAGTAGTATTTACAAGCGAAAAATTGTTAAGATTACCCGGGATGGTGAGATTGTGAATTTCACACAAGAGAAACAGGATGGTCTTCTGGCCGTTATCGGCATGGAAGTGGATACGGATCGCAGACACCTGTGGGTTTGCAGCGCCTTTAGTGGAAACTCAGAGATACTGGACATCGATGAAGTGAAAGACAAACGGTCGGCTGTTTTTCAATACGATCTGGAAACCGGCCGGTTGATCAAGAAATATGCCTTGGCCGACACCACGGACCATCTCTTGAATGATCTGACCATTCGTTCCAACGGAGACGTCTTCATCACCGATACATATTCTGGGGACGTTTATGTAATATCCAAAGCAGGGAAAGAGTTGTCGTTATTTTCGGAACCAGCCCAATTCCTCTATCCCAACGGGATTACGATCTCGGATGATGGTGAGGATTTATTTGTCGCCGACTATACAGGGATATATAAAATCAATCTGCATTCCATGCACTGTACACCCTTATCGCATGAGGAAAATGTGACACTGGTCGGCATCGATGGCTTGGCCTTTTACAAGAATTCTCTCATCTCCCACCAGGGGACCAGCCTGGGAGGTATTTGCCGGTATGTTCTAAATCCTTTCCAGGATCGAGTCATCAGCAAAAAGGCCATTGAAATTTTGAATCCGTTGTTCGATTTTCCCACCACAGGAGAACTGGCGGGTGATACCTATTACTATATCGCCAATGCCCAGCTCAGAAGATTTAATCCGGACGGATCTATTTTTCCTGCTGAAAAGTTGAGTGATGTGCATATTTTAAAGGTGAATTTGAAGGGCATCGACCATTGATTTATCTTTCCGGATAGCCTCCATTAGCGTCATCTTCAGATAATTCCGAACATGTTCATATTTAAAAAAATACTTGCAATTAGCGGTGTTACATGTTACGTTACCGTTTGTGATTTATTCATTGAAGAATTGACAGGAAGCGTGACCATGAAAGGCATCATCTGTTACTATTCCGGATCGGGTAATACGAAACTGGCCATTCAATATATTATAGAAAAAATAATTCACGTTGATTTTGAATTGCATGATATTGTGAAAAAGGGAATGCCCGACCTGGATCCATACGATATCGTCGGCTTTGCGACGTTTACGGACTTCGGAGGTGTGCCCCAATATTTCCATACGTTCTTCGATAACTTGAATCCTCAGAATAGTAAATATGCGTTCGTCTTCAATACCTTTGGATTTATCTCCGGGGGAACTCTGAAGTCCTTTGCGGCCCTGGCTGAGAGTAAAGGATTCAGTGTCATATCCGGATATTCGCTCCATACACCCGAAAGCTATCCGCCCATGCGAGTCAGAAACAAGGCATTCGATAATGCACCCAATCCCAATGAATATGAGAGTTTCAAAGTATTTATTTCCAGTCTGAATGATAATTTGAAAAATGTAAAAACCGGAAAAGGGGCAAAGATTGAAAAAATTAACGTGGGTATGGTGGGTTCATTATTTCCGGCGTTTCCCAGGACTAAGGCGAAAAAGGAGTTCGGCAAACAACAGGTAAATACCTCACTCTGTTCCCAATGTGGCACTTGTGAGGAAGGCTGTCCCTACCAGGCGATTCAATTATCTCCTCATCCGGTTTTTGATCATGATAAGTGTTATGGCTGCTGGTCGTGTTATAATCATTGTCCCGAAAAGGCCATTCACTCAAAGAAATATCAGGGGCAAGGGCAATACCCGCGACCGTCAGAGGAATTAATGGAAAAGTTTAGAATAAATTAATTAAAACATTGATGAAACCCGATATCCGACCACAAAGAGTATCTGACGCCAAGAGATTTTTGGAAATATTGTCAAATCCACATTTTATCTATTTCCCGGCCAAACCCAAAACCCTGGAAGAAGAGAAATCCTTCTTGCGATTGAATCGGGATAAGCGAAGAAATCAGACTGAATTTAATTTTTCCGTTATTTATGATGGAGCACTTGCGGGGGGGATTGGGATTCGAATCGATCAGGTCCGTCCGTATATTGGAGAAATCGGATTTTTTATTGACGAACAATACTGGGGAAGAGGAATTGCCTCGTCAGCAGTAGAACAATTAGAGGCGTTTATTACCTCAAATCTAAAAATATATCGTCTCATAACGATCATGGCTAAAGAAAACAAGGCCAGTGAAAAAGTTGTAATAAAATCCGGATTTCAGAAAGAGGGTGTTTTAAAAAAAGCACTCTTGGTTGAAGATCGCTGGTATGATTGTTATTTGTATGCGAAGATACGTTGAAATGGCAATTCATTCAGCCCAGTAAATACAGGGAGTCGTCAACGCCTTTGGAAGCGAAGCTTCCTGAATTAGTTGCGTCCCAAGAGCATCTTGGGACACAGAATAAAGATTAAAAATCTACTACAGATTGTCGTGGAAAAACACAGAGAATCAGAAATTTCAAATACCATATAGCAAATACCTGCCCGCCATATGTAACAACTTTCCAATTCTCGTTAAAACCAGGCAGGCGGGAATTCCGAATGACCAAATACCAATTTGACATTTTTGTTATACAGTTCGATCCGAATTTATCTTTGGAGTAAAGACAGAAAAGTTATAAAACGTGTATAAAGAGGGGAATAAATGACCACGCGCCGTACATTTTTAAAATCTGTTTCCCTGGGTATGGCTGCCCTGTCATCTCCATTGTTCACAGTTTCTTGTCTGAATAGGAAGAAAGACCGTCCCAACGTTATTCTGATTATCACCGATGATCAGGGGTATGGTGATTTCGGAGTGACCGGTAATCCCGTGATTCAAACCCCCAACATCGATACGATGGCCGGACGGAGTGCTCAGATGTCCCAATTCTATGTGAGTCCGGTGTGTGCGCCGACACGGGCATGTCTGATGACCGGACGATACAACTATCGCACACGCTGCATTGACACCTATATCGGCCGGGCCATGATGGAACCGGAAGAGGTCACGGTCGCTGAGATTCTCCGAAAAGCGGGATATGCCACCGGGCTATTCGGCAAATGGCATCTGGGTGATAACCATCCCATGCGGCCTCAGGATCAGGGCTTCGACGAAGTACTGGTTCACCGGGGAGGAGGTATCGGTCAACCCTCCGATCTGCCGGGCGGCGAGGGGAAATATACCGATCCCATTTTGTTTCACAATGGACAGGAGGTGCAGGAGAAGGGATATTGTACCGACGTCTATTTTAACCGGGCCATGACATGGATGGAAGCCGTTCATAAACGGGGGAGAAATTTTTTCCTCTATCTGCCGACCAATGCACCTCACGGTCCCTTTCACGATGTGATCCGGGAACTCTATGAAGCATACAAAACGGTCAATCTGAATAACGATCAATTTCCTCAGCAGGAAGGACATCCCCTGCCAAAGGAGGCTGATACCGATCGTCGGGCACGGATTTTCTCCATGATCTCCAATATCGATGACAATGTGGGGGGATTGTTGGAAAAACTGGATCATCTTCAAATCGTGGAGAATACCCTCATTCTATTTATGGTGGATAACGGTCCTAACGGGCAGCGATATGTGACCGGTTTCAGGGGATCCAAGGGGACGATCTACGAAGGGGGCATCAGGTCGCCCCTCTTCGTTCGCTGGCCGGAGAAACTGAAACCCGGCCGAAGCAGCGATCGTGTGGCCGCACACATCGATATTCTGCCGACCATACTGGATGCATGTGATGTCCCAATCCCGAATCATATACAATTGGACGGTCGAAGTCTCCTGCCTCTGTTGAGAGAAGAGGAAGTCCCTTGGCCCGATCGGCATATTGTCATTCAGGCTCACCGCGGCGATGTGCCTGTTCCTTATCATAATTTTGCAATTCGGAATCAGCGCTGGAAGCTACTCAATGCCAGCGGATTTCACCGTGAGATTTTTGAAGGAGAGCCCTCGTTGGAACTCTACGATATGGAAAAGGATCCCTTTGAAATAGAAAATCTGGCCTCTCATCGCCCGGAGGTTGTTCAGCGACTGCGAAGTGCCTATGAGGAATGGTTTAGTGATGTGTCCAGTACACGGTCCGATAATTATGCACCTCCCCGAATTCATATTGGCTCTGATCATGAAAATCCCGTGGTTTTGACGCGCCAGGACTGGCGACATATCAAAGGACGGCCCTGGGGCGCGGATTCCAATGGATATTGGATGCTCTATGTGGTGCG
>CAZYTI010000292.1:0-578 GCA_964650065.1 uncultured bacterium | reverse complement strand
CCGGGTCGGTACGACGTACGATTACGATTTCGGCCCGATCCCTCGCCGGGAGAAGTTGTCCTGGAGTTGGGTGGCAAGCGTTGTAAAAAATCATTCGAAAAAAATCAGGAAGAAGTTCTGTTTAAGGCGATTTCTATGGACAGGGGAAGTGTTGATTTAAAAGCCACCTTGAAATTGTCAGGCAAGACGAGGGGACCCTGGCAGGTGGAAGTGATTTTTTAAAAATAACCACAGATGACAACTATCGAGCGGGTGATATCAGAATACACCACCTGCTCACCCATACCAGTGGTTTTCGAATTCGTCCCATTTTCTTCCTGCCTCTGATGGAGAAATCTCCCGAACATCCCGGTGCCCCCAATCTTCAACTGGAGGTCGACCGTTTTGGTGAGGTGGGTGCTGAGGAACCGGTGGGAACCACGCACAGCTACAGTAATCCAGGATTCAACACCCTGTCCTGGTTTTCACCCAGAGTCCCGGAGAAAGAAATCTGGCACGTCGTTTTATGAAACTGGTACAGGTTTCCATTGATAATTGAATTAGTACCATAATGGTGCAAATATATAAAAATGAAGTTT
>CAZYTI010000291.1:0-6051 GCA_964650065.1 uncultured bacterium | reverse complement strand
GATATCGAGATTCTTGAGAAAAGGTTAAACAAATCCCGGAATGCGGCCAAGACCGGTGATCCTAAATTGCGAAAGGAAGCCGATGCTTTGGTAATTATGCTGAACCATCTTCAAACTGGGCAGGCGATAGGAAAAATGATGACCGATAAATTTCAGAAGGCCCTCATCAAAGAGATGAATCTTCTCACAGCCAAGCCCGTCATATATATTGCCAATGTCGATGAAGCCCATCTGACCGACAGCCCATGGGTCCAGGATTTAAATGAGTATGCACTGTCCGAAGATTCAGTCTGTGTGCTTTTCTGTGGGAAAGTACAAGCGGAAATTGCAGAATTGGATCAGAAGGATCAGCTGGAATTCCTGCAGGCCATGAATTTGGATGAGACGGGTCTCCAAAAGCTGGTGAAGGCAGGATACCATGTATTGGACTTGATCACTTTTTTTACGGCAAACGAGAACGAAGCCCATGCCTGGACGGTGCCCAAATCAACTCCTGTGCAAAAAGCAGCGGGTCGTGTGCATACCGACTTTGAAACCAAATTTATTAAAGCCGAAATTATCAAAATGGATGATTTGGTAACTCACGGATCGACCAAGGTCCTGCACGATCTGGGACTCATTGCAGTGCATGGAAAAGACTATATCGTTGAAGATGGGGATTTAATATTTTTTCGGATTCAGAAGTAAGTCTACGGTCTTTTCAGAGCCCGATGCCCGATATCCTTCCTGTAATAGGCCCCGTCAAATGTAATCCGACCGACTGCAGCATACACTTTTTTAATTGCAGAACGAATATCATCACCCCGGGCCGTCACACCGAGTACACGTCCCCCGGAAGTGACCGGTTGATTTCCTTTCATTTTCGTTCCTGCATGGAAGACAATGATATCCGAATCCATTTTATCTAAGCCATGAATCATTTTTTCTTTCTCATAGGATCCGGGATATCCACCGGAAGCCATAACCACACAAACGGCCGATGAATCATGAAGTTTGAGATGGATGTCACCTAATTTTCCCTGGATAGATGCCGTCATGATTTCCACGATATCTGTTATTAATAGAGGGAGAATTGCCTGTATTTCCGGATCGCCGAATCTGCAGTTGTATTCAAGTACTTTGGGACCACCAGAGGTGATCATCAGACCCGCATAGAGCACACCACAGTAGGGTCGACCTTCGTTTTTCATTCCCTGAATGGTCGGCAGAATAATTTTTTCTCTGACGGTTTTTAAAAGCGTGGTATTCATCACAGGTGCAGGAGCGTACGCACCCATGCCTCCTGTATTGGGACCTTGATCCCCCTCAAAAATGGCTTTATGATCCTGAGCTGCAGGGAGAATGATGTAATTTTCCCCATCTGTAATAGCGAGAACCGAGACTTCTTCACCGGTGAGCAATTCTTCGATAATGAGACGATTGCCGGCTTCACCAAAATCTTTTGTCTTCATGATTCGTTCGACACCATCGTAGGCTTCTCCCCGGGTATTGCAGATCAGGACACCTTTTCCTGCGGCCAGGCCATCGGCTTTCAGCACGAGAGGCGTGGTTTTCTCTCTGATGTAACGAATGGCTTCTTCTGAATCGGTAAATATTTCGTATTCGGCTGTGGGTATGTGGTATTTCGCCATGATATCTTTTGCAAAACCTTTACTCCCTTCCAATTCTGCTGATTTTTGATCGGGACCGAAAATGGGGAGCTGTTTTTCTTTGAAGCGATCCACAATGCCAAGCGTGAGCGGTAACTCGGGGCCAACCACAGTCAGATCGATATTTTGTTTTTTGGCAAACTGGATGAGTCCTTTTAGATCGGTTGCATCAATATCGATACATTCTGCTATGGCGGCAATCCCTCCATTTCCCGGCGCACAAAAAATGGTTTCAACCAATGGACTTTGTTTTATCTGCCATACCAATGCATGTTCTCTTCCCCCGCTTCCAACCACAAGAATTTTCATCTCCACCTCCTGGAATAGCGAAATCGTTTGTTCTTTTTATAATTATCCCGTAAATCCTCAATTTGATCACGAAGCTCAGCAGCTTTCTCGAAATTCAACGTTTCTGATGCCAAAAACATCTCCTGTTCGAGGGTCTCAATCATCTCTTCCTGTTCTAATTTGGAAAGCGAGTCAAATTGTTTTTCAGTAACCATGGTGCCGTATTTTGAATCGATCACGGAAGTTGCGGACATAACTTCTTCGACGGATTTATAGATGGTTTTCGGTGTGATCCCATGGTCTTCGTTATACTTTCTTTGAATCTCTCTTCTTCGATGGGTTTCCTCCTGCAGCTTACGAATAGAGGCGGTTATATGATCTGCATACAGAATCACCATGCCTCTGATATTTCGGGCAGCCCGTCCGGCGGTTTGCATCAATGATCGTTCCGATCGAAGAAATCCTTCTTTATCAGCATCCAGGATGGCGACAAGAGACACTTCAGGGAGGTCCAGTCCCTCTCTGAGTAAATTGATACCCACGAGTACATCGAAATCGGCAAGGCGAAGTCCCCGAAGAATCTCTACCCGATCCAAGGCAACAATTTCAGAATGGAGATACCGTACTCTGACATCGACCCCGGACAGGTAATCGGCCAGATCTTCCGCCATCCGTTTTGTCAGCGTGGTTACCAGGATCCGCTCACTGCGTTCAACCCTTTTTCTGATTTCATTCAATAGATCATCAATCTGTCCTTTTGTAGGTCTGATCACAACTTCCGGATCCATCAATCCCGTGGGTCGAATGACCTGTTCAACGATAACACCGCCGCATTTTTCCAGCTCATAGTCTGCTGGTGTGGCAGAGACGAAGATTGTTTGATGGATTAAATTTTCAAATTCGTCGAATTTTAACGGTCGGTTATCCAAGGCAGACGGCAAACGAAAACCGTGTTCCACAAGGTTTTCTTTTCTGGCCCGGTCCCCATTATACATGGCCCGAACTTGGGGAATGGTTGCATGGGATTCGTCGAGGATCAGGAGAAAATCGTTGGGGAAGTAGTCTATGAGACAAGAAGGTCTTTCGCCCGGTTGCCGCCCGGAAAGATGCCGGGAATAATTCTCAATCCCACTGCAATACCCGATTTCTTCCATCATCTCAATGTCATAGTGGGTGCGGGTTTCCAGGCGCTGAGCTTCAAGAAGTTTTTCATGGGAGCGAAAATAGATTAACCGTTGATCCAATTCTTCTCGAATGGTCTCAATGGCCGCCTCTAATTTGGGATAAGTCGTTACAAAATGTTTCGCCGGATAAACGGCTGCCCTTTCTTTCTCATCGAGCACCTCTCCGGTCAGCGTGTCGATAGCTACTATTTTATCAATTTCATCCCCCCACAACTCGACGCGAAGGGCGTGCTTCTCATAGGCCGGAAATATTTCGATCACATCACCCCGAACCCGAAAGGTGCCGCGATGGAAGTCTATATCATTGCGCGTATAGTGAATGTCGATGAGACGCTCTAAAATGTTGCGCTGGTCAATCTTTTGCCCTTTTTCTATAAAAAGAAGAAGATCGCGATAGTCCTGGGGTGATCCCAAACCATAAATACAAGACACGGAAGCGACAATAATGACATCGTTTCGTTCAAGAAGTGAGCTTGTTGCTTTGAGTCGCAACCGGTCAATCTCATCGTTAATGGAGGTGTCTTTTTCAATGTAGGTGTCTGTTGAGGGGAGGTACGCTTCCGGCTGATAGTAGTCGTAGTAACTTATGAAATATTCCACGGCATTTTTTGGGAAAAAGCCTTTCAATTCGCCGTATAATTGTGCTGCAAGGGTTTTGTTGTGGGAGATGACCAGTGCGGGTTTGCCGTAACTCGCAATCACATTGGCGATGGTAAACGTCTTTCCCGAGCCCGTCACACCCAACAGTGTTTGGAATTTTTCATTCTGGCTCAGGCCCTCAACGAGCCTTTGTACTGCGGCTGGCTGGTCTCCTCTTAATTTAAAGTCAGAAATCAGTTGAAAAGTGGTCATTGGGTACGCATTTCCATTAAAATATTTTTAAAATATATTTAAAATTTCAGACAAAGTCAAGGTGGGAAGAATTGAAAAAATCAGAAACAAAAACTTCTTGATTATGATAAAAAGTTTTATTAAAATAAATACTTTATGTTAGGAACGAATAGGCAAAAAATCGGTAATGCCCCATCAAGGCTTCCGCAATGGCTGAGACGACAATTACGGGAGACTGAAGATGTCACAGCGCTAAAAAAAATGCTGAAGAAGAATGACCTTCACACGGTTTGTCAATCTGCCGGATGTCCGAATATTTCCGAATGTTTTAAAAAACCGACAGCGACTTTCATGATTCTTGGCGATATTTGTACACGTCATTGTCGATTCTGTGGCGTCTCCAAGGGAGACGTGCATCCTGTTGATCCCGATGAACCGCGGAGAGTTGCAGAAGCAGCCCGTACCCTTTCTTTGAAGCATATTGTAATCACCTCGGTTACACGAGATGATTTACCCGATGGTGGCGCGAGACATTTTGTGAATACTGTGGAAGCGGTTCATCGGTTATTACCCCATGCATCGATTGAAGTTTTAATTCCTGATTTTCAGGGATCTGAAGAAAGCCTTAAGACGGTTCTTGAGAGCCATCTCGATATTCTGAATCATAATGTGGAGACCGTTCCCCGGCTTTATGCATTGATTCGTCCAGAAGCGGATATTGTAAGGTCGTTGGGACTCTTGAGGAAAGCGAAGCAGTTGCGTTCCGATGTTCTGACCAAATCAGGTTTGATGGTGGGTCTGGGTGAACGATATGATGAAGTCATCGCGGTTTTGAGAAGATTATACGAAGTGGATTGCGATGGCATAACCATAGGTCAATATCTTCAACCATCGCGGCAGAACCATCCTGTTAGCGAATATATTTCACCTGAAATTTTCGATGCATATCAGGAAGAAGCTTTAGCCTTGGGATTTCACTGGGTCAATGCCGGTCCTTTCGTTCGGAGTTCATTCAATGCTGAAGAAATGATGACGAAATGTAAGGAGTGCCATAGTGAATAATCTATATCAAGTGTTGGAGATAACTGCGTCTGAACACCCCGAAAATATTGCATTCGTTTTTGGAGATCACCGTATCATGTACAATGATGTCAAGGAAGCGACGGATAGGATGGCCATGGCCCTGCAAGATCTGGGACTGAATCCAGGGGATCGCATAGCCATTATGCTTCCGAATCTTCCCCATTTTCCCATGACTCTATTTGCCCTGCTGAAGCTTGCTGTGACGGTCGTGCCAGTTTCTATTTTTTTTAAAGCCGAAGAAATTCATCACCAACTCGAGGATGCTGAAGTCAAGGGAATCGTCTATTGGGAAGGATTTCGATCCGTGGTTTTAGAAGCTGTTCAGGGATTGGAGAGATGTGAAAAAATGATTGTGCTGGGTGAAAAGTCGGAACCTGGTGAGATACGCCTGACCTATCTCATCGAAACGAAAGATCCGCTCGAGGCCACTGCAGCAGTAAATCCTGACGATACGGCGTTAATTGTTTACACCGCGGGTATGACGGGACGTCCCCGGGGTGCAGAGCTCACCCATAAGAATATTCTTTCCAACATTCGAGCGTGCAGTGATTTCTTTAAATTCAATGCCGATGATGGTGTCGTTGGTGTGCTTTCTCTTTACCATCCCCTGGGCATGACATTGGTATTGGGATCCTTTTTTGATGTAGGGGCTCGTGTACTCCTGATACCCAAGTTTGATCCCAGGGCCGTCTTGGAGTTGATACAGGCGGAGAAACCAACCTATTTTATCGGTGTACCATCCATGTATCGGGAATTATTGAATGTAGAAGATGGTGGTTCATTTGATATCAGTTCACTCAAGTTCTGCTTATCCAGTGGGGACGCTCTGAAAAGTGAAACCATAGAAGCCTTTGAATCGAGATTTAAAATTCCTATCCTGGAAGGATATGGATTAACAGAAGCTTCACCCATGGTATCCTTCAATAGTCCTGTCCGAGAACGAAAAGCCGGTTCCATTGGATTACCTCTCCCCGGAATTGAATTGAAAATTGATGATGAAAATAGTGCGGAAGTGT
>CAZYTI010000290.1:0-6102 GCA_964650065.1 uncultured bacterium | reverse complement strand
GTTTTTGGTTCTCCAGGTACCGGTAACGGTGCTTCCGGCAGCAGTTTTGGTTTGCCCCGATTCGAAAAGGCAGAATTTATAACCCGATTTCCATTCGGAACAGTGGAACTCACCGATGAAGATATCCCGTTGGATGTCAAAATTACCGGATGGAGTCCTTTTATCCCCGGAGATGCAGACAATTCCAGCCTGCCCGTGGGTGCTTTGGAGTATCGATTTAAAAACAGCAGCAACTCAAAGTTTGAGGCTGTTTTTTCATATAACACCAAAAATTTTATGGCCATGGGTCGGGAAGGCCATACCATAAAATCTGTTCAAAATGGTTTCGTTCTCTGGCAGGACGGGAATGAAGCAAATCCTGATCATGCCGGAAGCTTTGCCGCTTTTTTGGATGATGAACGTACCGTTGTCGACCACTGCTGGTTCAAGGGAGGCTGGTGGGATGCAGTGACTCTGGCATGGAAAAATATTCAAGGGGGCATTCTTTTGGACAATCCCCCGGTCGAGGGACCGTGTCCCGGTGCTTCTCTCTTCCTTCCTGTCAACCTGGAACCGGGTGGAGAAGAGACGGTTCGATTGATGTTTACATGGTATGTGCCGGTGACAACGCTACGGATCGGTCAGGATCTTGAAAGTGGAAATGCATCCGAAAAAGCCGATTGTGATTGCGATAAATATCATTCACCCTGGTACACTTCTCGTTATAAAAATATCAATGAGGTGGCTTATTACTGGCAATTGAATTATCAATCGTTATTTGAGAAGACGAAATTATTTAGTGATACTTTCTATGATACATCCCTGCCCGATGAGGTCGTGGAAGCGGTTGCGGCCAATCTGACTATCTTGAAATCGCCCACTGTTCAACGACAGACCGATGGACGTCTTTGGTGCTGGGAAGGCTGTTCCGATTCGCGGGGATGCTGTTCGGGTTCCTGTACCCATGTCTGGAATTATGCCCAGGCGATTCCCCATCTCTTTCCCGGATTGGAAAGGACTTTGCGGGAAACCGAATTCTTTGTGAGCCAGGATGAGAGAGGGCATCAGGTCTTTAGGACGGGACTTCCCATCCGTCCGGTTCAACATACCTTTCATGCCGCTTCGGACGGCCAGCTTGGTGGAATCATGAAAGTATTTCGGGAGTGGCGTGTTTCCGGTGATACCGATTGGTTGAAAAAAATGTGGCCAAAGGTGAAACAGAGCATTAGTTACTGCATCGATACATGGGATCCCCGAGGAAATGGCGTCCTGGAAGAACCCCATCACAATACGTATGACATCGAGTACTGGGGACCCGATGGCCACTGTTCGAGTTTTTATTTGGGTGCCTTAACGGCTGCCATCAAGATGGGTGAAGCGTTAAACGACGATGTGACTCAGTATCGGGATCTCCTCACCAAAGGCGTAAAATTTTTCGAAACCGAACTCTGGGATGGAGAATATTTCTACCAAATCATTACGACAGAGGGATTGAATGCAGAATTTAAACCTCTGGATGCTTCTTCAAATGGAGAAGGCTACAATGATATTGTAGACATGTTGAACAATGAGGGTCCCAAATATCAATATGGAACGGGCTGTCTCTCTGATGGTATATTGGGTTTCTGGATGGCGCTCGTCTGTGGGCTGGACGAGATTGTCGATGTTGAAAAAATTAAGAGTAATTTGAATGCCATTCATAAATATAATCTGAAGACCAATTTAACGGATCACAGCAATCCTCAAAGACCGGCATTTGCCGTAGGCAAGGATGGTGGCCTTCTGCTCTGTACATGGCCCAAAGGGGGTGCACTTTCCATCCCCTTTGTCTACAGCAATGAAGTCTGGACAGGGATCGAATACCAGGTTGCCTCCCATCTGATGTTCGAGGGAATGGTCGAGAAAGGGCTGGATATCGTGAGGGTATGCCGGGATCGATATGACGGGACCATACGTAATCCCTTTAATGAATACGAATGCGGCCATTGGTATGCACGTGCGTTATCCAGTTATGGACTGATCCAGGGGCTCACCGGAGTCAGGTACGATGCCGTTGAAAAAATATTATACATTGATTCCAATGTGGGGAATAACTTCCGTTCATTTCTCGCCACAGCGAGTGGTTTTGGCACTGTCGGTTTGAAAAACGGCAAACCATTCGTCGAGATGAAAATCGGCAATCTCGATGTGAAACGCGTCATGGTTTCGAGTGAGGAAATGAGTTTATAATGCTGTCTGGTAGTGCCATAAGTTTTAAGAAAGACATGGAACCACAGAGTACACAGAGGGGAGATAAGATTTTATTGTGTCACATAAATAATATTAATAATTTCTCTGTGTGCTCTGTGGTTAATTTCTGAAAATAGGTGCATTCAACATGGGAGGAAGCATGAGTCGTCCATATCAAAAGACCACTTTATTTTGCATGAGTATTATCATCATATTATGTATGGCTGCAGAGAGTAGGGCCCAACGCATGGCTCCACCGGATGAGGCCATGAAATGGGCCGAAGAGACACTGACCGGTCTGACGCTAAAAAAAAAGGTCGGCCAGATGATCTGCAGTGATATTTCCGGAGAGTACATCGCTGATGACGATCCCATGTTGAAAAATTGGATACGGCTTGCCCGGGATTATGGTATTGGCGGTTTCGTCCTCTACGGCGGCACGCCCCGCGATGTGGCGCACCTGCTTAACCGACTGCAAAAAGAGGCCGATTTGCCCATTTTGATGTCCGCTGATTTTGAGGGCGGTCAGGGGCGCCAGTGAATTTCCGGCCAACATGGCCTTTGCTGCGGCAGGAAGCGAGGCGCTGATGTACGAAGCGGCTAAAGTTATGGCAACCGAAGGCCGGGCCCTGGGATTTCATCTGACATACACACCGGTGGTCGATGTCTCGGTACGTCCCGAGAATCCTGCTGAAAGTGTCCGCTCTTTCGGAGGTGATATCGATCTGTTGGGCCGCCTGGTCAAGGTCTATGTACAGGGATATTTGGAAATGGGCATGCTTACCACAGCCAAACATTTTCCTGGCCGGGGCGATGCCCAGCTCATGCCGGCTTATCCCGGATTCAGAATCATTGATAAACCTGCAAAGGATGTCGAATCCCAGGAGTTCCGTGCCTTTAAACATGCCATCGATGCCGGCGTAGCGTATGTCATGAGTGAGCATATTGCGGTACCAGCGGTGACGGATGGTTCGGAACTTCCGGCCAGTGTCGAGCACAAGTTGGCCACAGGATGGCTTCGGGATAAACTGGGTTTCCGGAGCATTCTGACAACCGATGATCTGTGGTACGATCATGTCATCGATCGATTCGGACCCGTTGAGGTTGCCATAAAGGCCGTCGAAGCGGGTCACGATATTATTCTCAAGCCCAAAGATCCCGTTGCAACGATTTCGGCCCTGGTTGCTGCGGTGAGTTCAGGCAGAATCGCTGAAACCCGTATCGATGATTCTGTCCGGAAACTCCTCTTTCAGAAGGCCCGTCTCAACCTGCACAAGAACCGTTTTGTGGACGAGGATCGTGTGAATGCCCTGGTCGGCACACCGGCTCATATTGCGGTCGTCCAAGAGGTTGCGGATCGATCCCTCACGCTTTTGAAAAATGAGGGTGTACTGCCCCTCACATCGGGTCGATCAGGTAAAATGGTCAACATCAGTGTACAGAAAAGCGACTCCGATCCTTCACCGGTCGCCCTTGCGGCAAAACTTTCGGCTGCATTTCCCGGCATCCGGAATTTTATCTTGCGTCCCGTCATGGATTCCACTGTCTATGATAAAATCCGATTGTCTGTGGCCGATGCCGATCTGGTGGTTCTCTCCCTTTTCACACCTCGTAGTCGCGGTACGGACACTGCACCTTTTCGTAAAAACGACCTTGCCTTTATTATCGAAGTGATTGCCGAAAAGCCCAGGGGCGTCATAGCCATGTCTTACGGCAATCCGCACCTTATCCGGAAAATTGCTTCTGTGCCCGTTTTTTTGGTGGGGTATGGTGAGCGAGGCTGGTACGGCAATCAGGCCGTCTATTTTGACACGTTCATAAAACTGCTCAAAGGTGAGCTCGAGCCAAGCGGGAAACTGCCCGTCAAGGTGAGTGATTCTTATCCTATCGGCTGGGGACTTACTTACTAACCTCGATCATTATTAAATAAATGCCACAAAGACACGAAGGCACGAAGAAGAAATAAATTAGGTCTTATAGGCATTTAAAATTGAAATTAAGATTTGGCGATTTATATATTTCATAAAAATATTATTTATAATACCTTTGTGACTTTGTGGCATATTCATTTTTCATATTCAGAATAAAATTCGTCAAGGAGGAAAGATGAAGAATTTAAATCGTCGTCAGTTCATTTCAACATGCGCAGCTTCCACGGCATGTTTGGCATCGGGAAACCTGATGTCTTTGAAGTGTGCCAGAACAATCAAAGATGAGGACAAACTGCGGATCCGAATCATATATTCTCTGCATGCGGTTAAGCAACCCGGACCCGACTGGCCCAACGTCGGATTCGATTTCGGTCCTGTCATGGAGAGGATCGATACTGAATTATCGAAAAGATGTCCGGAATTCAAGTTTGAATCCAGCATGGCCAAAGGGCCCGAAGAAGCTGAAAAGATCCTGGCACAGGATCAATCGGCCGGCATCGACGGGTATCTGGTTTACCAGATGAACTGCTGGAACCGGGTTGTCCAGGCTGTTGCGGCGTCCGGGAAACCCGTGCTCTATGCTGATTTTCAGTACGCCGGCAGCGGCGGGTTTTTAGTGTATACCGCAGATTTTCTGAGAAAGCAGGCGTCAAACCTGGGTTTTGTGGCTTCTTCCCGTATGGAGGATCTGGTGGAGGCGGTCAAGTGCTTCGGAATCATGTATAAGGGCGGCGAGGCAGCGGATTTTGCGGCAGCGACCAGGAAAGTCCGCATGAAGCGGACGCTCAAGCCCGGTGATCTCACTTGCAAGTCGGACGATCTGAAGACCATTTCCCCGGAGGATTGTCTTGAACGAATGAAAGCATCCAGAATATTAGCTGTACGCGACCAAGATTCGGGACAAGCAGATCCCATCATGGGCATTCCCATGGAGAAGGTCGCATTCGCAGAGATCAATGAGGCCTGGAAGTTTGCGGACCGGGACGAGGCCCGCACCATTGCCCAAAAATGGAATGAGTCGGCCACGGATGTCATCGATGTTTCATTTGAGGAACTCGAAAACTCGGCGGCCATGTACCTGGGAATGAAAGATGTGCTGAAGAAACATGCGGCCAACGCCATCACCATCAACTGCCTGGGTGGTTTTTACGGTGGACATATCCACGCCTATCCCTGCCTGGGATTTTATGAACTCAACAACGAAGGGCTGGTCGGTGCATGTGAGTGCGACATCCGTTCCACTGCGACCATGACCGCGATCACTGCCCTGACACAGGGACGGCCCGGTTATATCTCTGACCCGGTCATCGATACCGCCAAAAGGCAGATTATCTATGCCCACTGCGTGGCGTCCAACAGGGTGTTCGGACCGCAGGGACCTGCCAATCCCTTCACCATTATGACCCACTCTGAAGACCGGCAGGGTGCATCCGTGAGATCGATCATGCCTCTGGGATATATGACCACGACCCTCGAAATCAAACCGGACCTTCGGCAGATCAGTTTCCATCAGGGCAAAGCCGTGGACAACGATCCGGACGACCGGGCCTGCCGAACCAAGCTCTGCGTCGAACCCGTGGGGGATATGGAGAAACTGTTCACCCTGTGGGACGAGTGGGGCTGGCACAGAGTGACATTTTATGGAGATCTGAAGGACCCGGTTTATGCTCTGGCCGATACCATGGGCTGGACAGTCGTGGAAGAGGCATAAGGTTCTTTATCACTCGATGAATAGAGATCAAGTTCGATTCGTCCATTTGATCGGCGATCCGGCGGATGGATACGGTGATGACGGGAAACCGCAATGATGGGCTAAAGCACAATCCCATTGTTTTAAGTTGAATCTCAGGAGGTTGACTGACATGCGTTTTAAAATGTGTATCATGCGAAAAATACCTTCGACCATTATCATCCTTTGCATGATTTTCGTTCTCGGAGGATGCCGGACGGGAAGCCAGGATCC
>CAZYTI010000289.1:0-6109 GCA_964650065.1 uncultured bacterium | reverse complement strand
TGGAAAAGTGTCGAGCATGGCATTGCCTGGGCCGAAGATTACGTGGATCTCATTCCTCTTTGGCTCGGGTTGGTTCTACTTGTAGAATTCGTAATTTATCTGTGGAATAAGAAAGGGACCTAATTTTCCGCGCATGAAAGATTTTTCAAATTTGACAGATGCAGAACTCTCTGAAGCAATAAAATCTTCTGATCCCCTGGCATTTAAAGCGTTGTATTACCGGTATCACGATGCGATAGGCATATTTGTATATCATCGTATCGGTTCTGTGGATATGACAAGAGACTTTGTACAGGAGGTCTTCACCCGCCTGTGGCATACAAGGTCCAATATCGATATTCACAAATCCATTAAGGCTTATTTGTATCGTATTGCCAACAACCTGGCCATAGACCATTATAGAAAGAATGCGTCACGGAAAACCTACCTTTCGGCCATGGCCAGACAAAAACACCTTGCTTCCCAAGAATCCATCGAAATGAGCACGGCCGTCAAAATGGCAATAGATAAACTCCCTGACAAACTGCGCTCGGTATTCATGCTGAGCCGTTATGAAGGTCTTAAATACTCGGAAATTGCCGAAGTCTGTAAAGTATCGGTAAAGACCATCGAGAGTCGAATGAGTCAGGCCTTAAGTTTTTTACGAAAAGAACTCTAAAAAAATAGGGTATTTTGCGCTTTATTCGTATTATGATATGAAAGGACGACAAGAATGAGCAAATACGAATATTACAAACTCTGTGCGAAAGCTGCTTCCGGACAGATTGCTGTGGAAGAGGAAAGAAAACTGAAGCAATGGTTAAATTCCTCGCAGGAGAATAAAGCGTATTACGAAGATATCGCAAAAGTCTGGAACATGACAGAAGCTCCCCCGGTTACCGGTATGCCTGATGCAGATGAAGGATGGTCAGTTATCGAACAAACCCTCGGCCTGAAAACCACACCAGTGGTCACAAAAAATAGAAACAAGGCGTTCCCTGACCTTCTAAATCGCCTGACCCACCTGATGCAACCGAAATATCGCCCTGCGGTTTACTCTTTTGCGACCGTACTGATTCTTGCCATTGGTTTTGTACTGATACGAAATCAAATCTCAGCAACGCGTCTTCAAAAAATTGCGACTTATAACAGACAGAAAATGCAAATCACTCTATCGGATGGGTCTGAAATTCATTTAAATAGTGGCAGTTCACTGAAATTTCACAAACACTTTACCGGTTCAGTGAGAGAAGTCATCCTGGCAGGTGAAGCCTTTTTCAAGGTGACTCATGATGATCGTCCATTTGTCGTTATCACAGACAATGCCAGAACCACTGTACTTGGAACCCAGTTTAACGTCCGCTCAAGAAACAATGCAACGTGTGTGATTGTCCAGCAAGGGCGTGTGGGTCTCTCCTCTACCACAATGCCGGACAGGGATGTGATTGTATCAATGGGGCAGATGAGTCAAGTCTCAGGGAACGAACCTCCACCTCCGGTTGAAAATGTGGATGTAGATTACTTATTGGGATGGTTAGAAGACAAGCTTGTATTCGAAAAAACATCTCTCAAAGAGATCCTGGAGGAACTGGAAAGATACTACGATATCAATATCGAATCTGTGAATCCCGAAATAAACGAAAAAACCATAACAGCTACCTTTGAGAATTGGCCCATTGAGACTGTTCTATCTTCAATCTGTCTCACCCTGGACACAAAATTTGAATACAAAAACGATATTTATCGTATAATGGATAAACCGTAGAGAATCCGATGATAAACAAAGTGAGAGTCACATCTATTATTTTTTGCCTTAGTCTCATCTTTTTTTCGCAGAAAGGGTTTATTTTAGCACAATACACTTCCCATCGATCAGAAATTACCGTTGTTGCAGAAAATAAAGCACTACGTCATGTGCTCCACGAAATCATGGCACAATCAAATATAAAATTCGTTTTTAACGATGCACTTGTAGAGGGAATTCATATCACATGCCACCTGGCCCACATACCCATTGAGAAGGCCATTAATGAAATAATGAATCAAGCCAAAATTGCATTCGAAATTCTACCGGTTGAATTAATTGTTCTTTTTAATGATAAATCTCTCGACAGGAACACGTTTTCTCAAAAACCCACCCGTTTTATACCCACACAGTTCACTCCGCCTACACTGCAAGAGAAGCGTAAACCTTACTATCCTATGCAAGCCCAATGGGAGGGATTGGAAGGCAATGTGGATATGGATCTTTTAGTCGATAAACTGGGTGTCGTTCAAAAAGCCATCATTAAAAGCTCGTCCGGATATAAAATCCTCGATGAGGCTGCAATTAAATTTGCCAAAACACTGAAGTACGATCCTGCTCGCAGGCAAGGCAAACCCATCGACGTATGGGTTTCAAGAATCATGCAATTCCAGCTCATTGAAAGAAACTACGTGCCCGCAGACGACATTGACAACACCCAGGAGATGACGCGGTTTGCAGATATTTCCACACGAGGAAGTAATAAATGAGCCTTCATTCGAACCGGATGAAACAACGGATCATAGCAACATTCCAGTTTACGAACTATCCATACTGCTTTTTGGCCAAAGAGTATGAACAAATCAAACGGATATTCAGGAAGGAGGTGAAAGGCAACCCGTAAAAACAAAATCAATCATTCACACATGATGTCACTATTTTGAAGCATAGATGAAGCTGAAAACGAAAAGCATGTTATGTTTGGAGGTAAAAACGATGAAAATGAGAAATCTTATATGTATAACCGTGATTATAGCCCTTATCATAGGATGCAGTACGACGCGTCCCCCCCTCAAATCAAAAAGTTATTCTTTTGATTATGATGGATCCATTTACCACATTGAGAGTATGACACCCGGGAATAAGGAAGGGTATAATCTGTTGCTCCGTAAAGACGGGAATAGAATTCTACTGCGTGCCATCGATAAAGAACAAGACGGTAAGATAGATAAAGTCGTTCAAGGCGATGTTTCAAAAGAGGAAGCAAACGCGATCTACCAGCGTGGAATTACATCGGCAAAAGCCAGTAGAAATTTCCAGATGCGAAAATTTCCCAATGCATACAAAACGTCAGATTTATTCAATAATTATGAGTTAAGGACATTCATCCTGACAATCGGTGAAACCTACAACAGATTGTCCATCGTCAATAGAGAAACATTGGATGAAGAAACCATCCTTCTCGATTTGATGGCAGATGGAAGTCTCAATAAATTGGAAAAAGGATCGGAAACCATGATTTATTATCAGAATCTTTACAACAAGATCCTCGACCAGGGTGTAAAAGAAGGGCAAGTCATCAAGGGCGACGGCATTTATCGTGTCGCTTTGGGGAAATAAAATTGGAGGACTTTGCACCCACTATGAGAATATGTTGGAAAATATTTTGCAGGCATAACATTCACAACATAATTATTATAGCGCACTTGCACCAAAAGCTTGTGCAAAGTCCTCCTCTTATTAAAAGAAACTGATCAACTTTCTGAATAATATTCCATGAAAAACGGCATATTCGATAATCGAATACGCCGTTTTTCATTTCATACTCCCTCCCAAAGAAGGTCCATCATTACATGATTTCAATAAAACCATTTGTAAATGTCAAGTATTAATTCAGCTAATTGAAATTTAAAATTTGGTGCAGTTCAATCATATCGATCCACTTTAACAGACATACTTCATTTTAAAGGTCAAAGTGGATCGATATGATTACACCAAATTTTACTTCATAAAGATCATCTTCTTGACATCCATATAGGTCTTCCGCTCACCGGTGAGTGTTCTGGCATCGATCCGGTAGAAATACATGCCCGTGGCCACGATCTCGCCAAATCGGTCGCGGCCGTCCCAAACGACCGTATGCGAACCCGTCGACCACTCGCCGTGAAGCAGCTTGCGTACCTCCCGGCCGTAAACATCGAAAACCGTGACCATCACTTCACTCGCATGGGGAAGACCGAACTTGATGGTGGTTTCCGGATTGAAGGGATTGGGATAGTTCTGCATCAGCTCGAACTTCCTCGGCATCCGGTTCAGGATATCCTGCTCTTCAACCGCCATGGGTGCCATAATGGTCAATTCGTGATCTTCGACCTCACCCCCGATGGCCAACCCTCTCGGAGTAATGCCGCCTACCGGAGAAAAACGGAAACGGGCGTACGTCACACCCAATGCGGCGGTCAACGGAATGTTGAAGGCCAGGTTGTTGTTCCCGATCAAGAGGGGCATATCGATGATAACATGCTCGCCCGGATCATCCCAGTCACCATCCGCGTTGAAATCGACCCATGCCGTGAGGATGCCCAATGTCTTGGCATTCACAGACACCATGGAAAAACCGCCTGCCCTGATCTCGGAGGTAAATTCGACGCCGTCTTCGTCATCCGCGCCGTCGATGTCATCGAACAATGCCTCGGCGTTGGATCCTCCATCGGGCTCAGCATCCACACCATCACCCATGTATATATTGGACCAGAGCATATGATGGGCACCATTCGTGGCAAATTCCGTGGGATACTCCGGATCCAGGGCGTCGCCGTAATCAAAGGGTTCGCCATATATGGTCGTATACAGTATGAAGGACATGTCCCAACCCGGCTCGACCACCTCACCGGAAACGTAAACTGAATCGATGCCCGGCTCCGTGGGTCTCAAAATTCTGAGTCCGTCCCCGCGGAAATACCGCTCGCGGGTCGTCCATCCCCACAGGTACTCCTCGGGGATCTCGTCCTCGTATCTCGCCGATATGGTGAGCCAGTAGTAGGTGGAGTCATTTTCCTGATAATACCAGTCCACCGGAGGAATGGAAAAATGATATTCGAAACAGGAATCGGGTTCCATCTTTTGGTCATGATGAAAATCGCTCCCAACCCAGGTCTCACTGATCTGGCTCCGGTTCACGGTTTGCTCCCAGACCACGTTATCCGGAAAACCGAGTCCCTTATGTACATTCAGGGTATCCACCTTGTCCTTCCAGATAGCGATGTGAAAACGGTCGGGTGCATTGGGAGGCGGAACTACGCTGTCCCAATCACAGTACGAACCCCACCAGCGGACGCCCGTAACCGGCCGCGGATCGGCACAGAACCAGTCATCTGCAATGATCGGCATCTTGTAGATGGATATCTCATCCCATCCCCAGAAGCTAAATGGATAATAGGATTTGGTGCTCTTGAGCGGCGGCTGGTACCACTTGATGGCACCGTGCCCGCTGGGCCCGGTATCGACCACATAGTCCTCGACTTCACCATTGGGAAATAAACCCACAAAGTAAGGAGGACCATAGTACCCCGGCACATGACCAACATCATCGCCTTGGTAGAACCGGAAGCGCAGATAGATTTTTTCCGCGGTGGTCCAGTCGGGTACAGGAAAACTCAGCGTATTCGCTCCTGCGATCAAGGGAGTGAAAGTGAATATATCTTCACCGACTGTCGTCCAGGCATCGTCACCATCGAAGTCGGCCCATGCAAAGAGTTGTCCCGCCACAGAGGCTGTCACCGTGATATCTGCCGTCTGTCCGGGTATCAGATCCGTGTCGAACACGACACCGTCTTCGTCGTCATCAGCGGCCAGGTCGTCTCCCAGGGCATCGGCATCGGGCTGACCGTCTAACTCGGCATCGATTTTCTGGCCCAGATAAACATCCGGATCGATGAAATGTACCGCTCCCGCATGCATGAGCAGGGTGGGATATTGGGGATCACACAGCTCATCCGGTGCATCACCAAAATCGAAGTCGCGGGAATCGATCAGGACCCGGTAATCCTCCACTTCTCCTTCACCTCCATGACCGTACCAGTCGACACCGAGACTTTCGCTGAAACGGAACCGTGCATAGGTCCATCCTGTAACGGCACCCCCCGGTACATTCATGCTCAGCGTATGGTTTCCCGTTGACAGGGAATGATCCCCAAAAACATGCTCGCCTGCATCGTCCCAATCGCCGTCGCCATCGAAGTCGATCCACCCGTGAAAATACCCCAGGTTCGGTGCTGTCGCCGTCACATGGACTGGGGCAGGCATGCCCTGAATTAAAAGACCCATACCCACGCCATCCTCATCATCCATATTGAGCAAATCGTCACCATCGGCCAATGGAATGGG